>CAMFJP010000070.1 GCA_945957075.1 uncultured Chlamydiae bacterium | reverse complement strand
TTTCTCCACAGAGTGTCAATGGGATATTGCGTGTTGACGCGGCTTTGTGGATTTTGTGGATCATGCGGATAAGGCTTGGATGCAATAGGTAGCGTATGCTATGCCATGCTGTTTGGTCTTCACGGTCAATGCCAAGGGTTTGCTGCATCAGGTCATTGGTGCCAATAGAAAGGAAGTCGACATGGTCTACTATTGCGTCTATTGTTAAGATAAGAGAGGGGAGCTCCACCATGCATCCAATAGGTAAAATCTTGCGACGATTGGCCTCTGTACACGCCTGCTTAATTAACTCTTTTGCTGATAGAAGTTCGTCAAGATCGGCGACCCAAGGTAAAAGTAGAGAGATGGGTGTGTGTTCTGGAAGTCTTGCGATGGCACGAGCCTGTGTTAGAAAGAGTGTTTTATCTTCTAGTAGAAAGCGCATGCCACGGGTGCTATGTTTTGTAAATCCAGGTGGGCACTTGTCTCCACCTATGTCAAATGCGCGGATAACGCAGGGTCTATTTTGTGTTTTTGCAACTAAAGAAGTATAAATTTGGTGTTGTTTTTCTTCAGAGAGATCGTGGCGTCCATGTTCCATAAGCAGCTGTTCTGATCTAAAAAGTCCAATGCCCTCCGCACCCATATAGAGAGCGTTATCGATTTCTGTAACGGATCCGATATTTGCATAGTATTTGAAGGCGTCTTGGGTTTTATTATGAGCGGTAAGTGTTCTCGGAGTCTTTTTATGTAATTTTTGGTAGTGTGCGAGGGTGTCTTTGGATGGGTTGAGGATGAGATACCCAAGGACGGCATCTATAATTACGGTGTGTATAGATTTTTGCGCAAGTGCATTGATATCAATCGAGGAGAGATAAGGAATGCCTTTTGCCTTGGCGATAATTGCTGTATGTGAATACCCTCCGCCTTGCTGTGTGATGATTCCGGCTATATGTTGCATAGAGGCAACTTGTGAAGGTGTGAGCTCATGGGCGAAAATAATCGTCTCTTTGGGCGCGATTTCCGTTTTTATTTTATGGCCTTGAAGGTGAGAGTAGATGCGTTCTGCAATGTCTACAATATCGATGAGTCGTTGTTTAAAAAGTGGAGCTTGTATGTCAGCGAGCTTATTTTCATAACGTTTCATTGCCATACGTAGCACGGTTTCAATATCTTTTTTTGTCGATCGCGTCATTTCTTCAATGTGGTGCGTTAAAAAGGGATCTGAAAGTATGTGTAGATGGGTGTCTAGGATTTTTTCAGCCTCAAAGGCACCTTCATCATGTAACTGATTTTTTAGATGTATAATGTCAAAACGACTGCATTCTAGAGCTTTTCTGTAGCGTAGGATTTCGTGTTCGATTTCTTCCTGTGATAAAAAGATTTCATGTGTTTTTTGTGTTCGTGTGCATACGGAAAAAAATGGGGTCCCAATGGCAATGCCAGACCCTACAATGATACCTGGGATGCGTAGCTCACTCGTGAAATGCACTTTCAAATACCTCAACTAAACAGGACATAACCTCTGGAGCATCTTGTCCCTCTACAGTAATTGTAATCTGGGCGTTTTTATTCGCAGCTAGCATCAGTATGCTCATAATGCTGCGTGCGTTTATGATCTCTTTTTTATATGTAAAAAAGACATGAGATTTTGTGTTTTGCAAGAGCTTTACAATCATTGTAGCTGGTCTTGCATGCAGTCCCAAGGCATTTTTAACTCTAACCTTGCGAGACAGTTTCACCGGCCCGCGCCTTGGGTTGCTTTTTTGTAATGGTTTCGAGCAGTTTTAAATTAAACTCCTTTGCAGAATGGTATCCCATTTCCTTAAGACGGCAGTTAAGGACGATTGTTTCTAAAAGTAGAGCTACATCTCTTCCAGGTTTTACAGGAAGGATGTGATAGGGTAATTTGATGCCTAAAATATCGCAAAAGGTTTCATCTAGTCCCACTCGATCATAAAATCTGGCATCATCCCATGTTTCTAGTTTGACGACGATATCAAGGCGTTTGTCATCGCGCACACATACGGCTCCGTATAAATGGGCCACATTGATAATGCCGATGCCGCGGATTTCCATAAGGTGTCTTGTTAATTCGGGGCCAGATCCTTCTAAATAGGATCCTTCACGTACTTTAACGCGTACAACATCATCCGAAATGAGTCTGTGTCCTCTCTCTATAAGGCCAAGAGCCGCTTCACTTTTTCCAACAGATGAGTCTCCCTGAATTAAAACGCCGACGCCAAATACTTCTACAAGAGTTCCATGGCAGGTCATTGTTGGAGAAAATGCTTCGCTAAGAATAAAGGTCATTTTTGTTAAAAGAGGCATTGTTTTCATCCGTGAGCGTAAAAGAGGGATGTTTTCTTGTTCACACAATGCGGCCAAATCTTTTGGGGGCGCGTATCTTCCTGCGATGACAACAGCTGGTGTTTGGGGGGTTAATAGGCTTTTGATTCTGCACATACGGGTAAAGGGATCTAGATCGCGTATATATAACACTTCTGTGTTGCCGAAAATTAGAATTCCTTGCCGCGCATAGTGTTTGAGGTATCCGGATAGGCTAAGGCCAGGTCTTTGAACTTCAGGCGATCAGATAGGGCGCTCTAGGCCAGGTTCTCCAGAGACGAGTTCAAGTTCCAGTTGCTCTGCATAATTGTGTAATAAATCGCGTACTGAGTACATCAACCTGCCCAAAAGGATTTTTTTACAACTTCACAGCATAAACGAAATTATGTTTTGAGAATAGGCCTCTTTCGAAACTTGCAGCTGAGGGTGTTAATTTTAAGAAAAAAGTTCCCAGGATGGTATATGAAGGACGATTTTTATACAACTTGTTTTTGTTTAACGTATAACGAAAGTGCAAATAGGCATGTGATTGTGATGAGTGTGATATCAAAAGAAAACCAGGAAGTACGTACTGTGTACTGCAGAGGGGTTGGTATGTATGTTGTTAGCAAAAGCAGCTTCGAGGTAAGTAGGCTATTTGTATGATGCAAAAAGATGCCAGCTGGCGCCCATAGGAAATGTGTAAGGCTTGCAATTAACAAAAGGGTCATTGCAATGGCAATCCCGATTGGAAAAAAGAGGTTGTAGATAAGGCTTGCTGGAGAAAAGGCATGAAATATACATAAAACAAGGGGGATGGTGGCGGTATGTACACAGAGGTTAAGCGCTAGTGTTTTTCTGAGCCAACAGGTAAAAGCATATCCCCATTTATGTTTCATAGATAGGATGTCTGAGGTTGTCCGTTTTGGGAGCAGGTGTTGCATGATTGTTTCGAAGGGGTGGTATAGCAAAAGAATTGCGCACGTTGCAACAAAGCTGAGTAAAAAACTACATGTGGTAATTTGTCTTGGGTCGATTAGTACTTCGATGATAAGAGCGATGCCTAAGGCATTAAGGGCTGGTGTTTTTAAATTAAATAGGCGACCGAGAAGAAGTAGAGAGATTGCAATCCATGCTCTTTGTACAGAAGGGCTGTTTCCGATGAAAAAAAAATAAAGCCCTATCACAATCAGGAGAAGGCAGGTAGCCCATTTTCTTGGAAATAGAACTTTAAAACAAAGGTGTAATAGGCCTGCAATTAAGGCGAAATGGAATCCAGAAATTGCAAGTAAATGGCGTAATCCAGTTTGTGTAAATGTAAAAGATAGCATTCTGTCTTCTACGGTGCCCGTGGCAAGAGCTGCTAGTAGGTGGAAGCTGTTTTTATCAGGGATACATGATTTTAGATAGGAGCGTACTGCGCATTTTGTTTTATGTCGCCAGGATGCGAAGCTAAAGGTATGCGCTAGGGGGGTCCATGGTTTGTTTTTGTCTGCTTTAAAAATGTATTTTTCGTGTTTTTTATCTATGGTTCCTGTGACGGTATAGTCGCAATCTCCTTTGGGTTTTGGATAGTTTTTGGGGGCATATAATGTGCATGGAATATGCATGGGCAGTATTTTTTCGGATGTTTCCATTTTGTATACGACACCCTGGTAGGCTAGTTGTTTGTGAAAAGGAGAGCTTGCTGGTTGTATTTTTAAGATATGTATGTGCGCCGTTCCCTTTAAGGGAGGTATGGGAAGTGGGGCTTGGTATGCGCACAGATAACCCAGTAGCGCGCATATCCCTCCAATCAGCATTCTATAGGCATTTTTACCCCAAAGTAGAAGCGCTGGAATTACAAATGAAACGTGTGGAGAGGCTGCATAGCCAGCGCCCATAAGAAGGTTAAGACCTAGAAACAGGGCTGGGTGCTGTAGCCAAAAACGGTTCACGGGGGCATGTCGATGGGACGGTTGATAAGGCGCACTCCACGTTGGCCAGAAAAGAAAATGGCAACCCATTCCATCATTACTGTCACGCGATTACGAAATCCAATTAGGTAGAGAATATGAATAAAGCACCATGCGGACCAGGCTAAAAAACCTGTCATATGCCATTTTCCGACAACGGCAATTCCTTTTCCCTTGCCAATTGTTGCCATATACCCTTTATCAAAATAACGGAAAGGGGGACGCTTTTCTACTGGGAGCCCTTTACATAGTAATTTAGCTACATAATTTCCCTCTTGAATAGCTGGAGGTGCTGTGCCGATAATAGGTTTGCCATTTTTGTCCATGGCACAGGCTGCATCTCCAATGACAAAAACCTCAGGATGACCTGGTATTGAGAGGTCTTTTTCTACGATTGCTCTTCCTTGGCGGTCTAGAGGTACGTTTAGTGTTTTTAGTAAGGGGGAGGCTTGATTGCCAGCTGCCCATATGATGTTTGCAGAGGGGATAAATCCTCCATCGGTCTCGACTCCGTCTTCAGAGATGCGCGTGACTTTGGTCCGTATAAGAACCTTAACACCAAGGTTTTCAAGGTCTTTTTCAGCACGGATGGATAGATGTTCTGGATAGCTTGGAAGGATATGTGGGGCTGCTTCAACAAGGTAGATTTTTGCAGTTTCGGGTTTGATGCGACGAAAATTTTTAAACAGGGTTGTGTGTGCAACTTCTGCAATTGCTCCAGCCATTTCAACGCCTGTTGGGCCTCCTCCTACAACGACAAAGTTGAGAAATTTTTCTGTATTGCCCGATCCTTCTAAGCGCTCTGCTTTTTCAAAAGAGAGGAGAATATGCTCGCGAATACTTAAGGCGTCAGCTACTGTTTTTAGGCCTGGAGCGGAATTTTCCCAACTGTCATTGCCAAAATAGGAGTGTCTGGCCCCTACAGCAAGAATAAGAAAGTCATAGGAAATGGTTTCGCCATCTTTCAGGGTGAGGGTTTTGTTTTCTTTATTTATGGAAAGGACTTCACCCATGATGACGGAGGTGTTTTCTTGTCCGCGTAAAATTTCGCGAATAGGCGCTGCAATCTCTCCAGGGGATAGGGCAGCTGTTGCTACTTGGTATAATAGAGGTTGGAAAAGATGGTGATTTGTTTTATCGATCACGAGGACATCTAAAGCAGCGCCACGCAGTCCCTTGGCTGCATTAAGTCCACCAAAGCCTCCGCCTACAATTACAACTTTTGGTCTTTTCATGGTCCTAATCCCTATTTTAAATTACTAACCTGAACTTTGGGTTTAAAGCTGCTCAAAAATCATAAGCACTGCCAAGCAAAGTGAGTTACGCAAGATGTCTACTATAAAAACGGTGCAAACTGTGAGGGAATATTTTCTGATTGCGCCTCTATATGTTTATAAGCGTCTTGGCATGCTGCTAGAATAAGATCTTGTAGGCCTTCAACATCCTCTGGATTGACGCAGTCTGGACGAATAGTGATTTTTTTTAACTCTTTTGTGCCGGAAAACACGGCAGTAACAAGTCCAGCTCCGCTTGTTCCTACGATCTCTTGATCTGCTTTGTCTTGCTGCATTTTTTCAAATTGCTCTTCTAAAAGCCGCGCCTGTTTGCGCATTTTAGCAAATCCACTTCCCATAGATATTTCCTTAAATTATATAAGAGTTCCTTCCAATTCCACTGCTGCAAAACGCAGGAGTGTATCGTATCCGCTTTGTTCTTTTCCAGCTGCAGGAATACTAGGAGGCGGCATGGGGGGGGCAGCTGGTTTTTCTGGTACGATTTCTATCGTCTCTGGAGCTGACACAGGTTGTGGCGCTGCAGGTTGTTGTTTTTCTATCGGGGCGTTGTGTTGAAGCTCTGTTAATTTTTTTACGAGCGTATCGATGGATACACGTTTTTTGCTGCGAATAATATGTAAAAGGCTCATTTCAATGGAAATGCGTTTGAACGGCAGCTCTTTTTTTTGCATTTCTAATAAGAAATCTAAAATATAAAGACAGTCCTCTTTTGTATATATGGGGTGTGAGGCTCTTTCTAAAATGTGCAACAGCGCGCAGCGAAAGTGTTCCATGAGCGATTCTAAAAAATAGGTCGGGTCGAGTCCCGATGTAAACAGATGCTCTGTTAGCGTAAAGGCAAAAGAGAGGTCTTCTTTGTAAACTGCTTGGTCTAAGTTTTCAAAAAGTTTTTTTGGGGGGATTCCAAGTATAGCGGATGCTTTTTCAAGTGTGATGGATGCAGAGCTTTCTTGAGAAGAGAGGATTTGGTCTAGAAGGGATTCTGCATCGCGTAAAGAACCTTCTGCTTTATGAATAATAAGGTCTAGCGCAGACTCTTCTACATGCGCCTTTGCTTCATTAATGATGGATTGCAATTTGTTTTGCATTGCAGGAGGAGAAATTCTGCTTAGATCAAAGCGTTGACACCTGCTTAAAATAGTGGCTGGAATTTTATGGGGTTCTGTAGTCGCAAAGATAAATTTTACGTGTGGTGGGGGCTCCTCTAATGTTTTTAAAAGGGCATTAAATGCCTCTTTTGTGAGCATGTGCACTTCGTCGATAATATAGATTTTATAGGTTCCAGAATGTGGGGCATAGCCTACGGTGTCGTTGAGCTGGCGCATGCTATCTATTCCGCGATGAGAAGCGCCGTCAATTTCTAGGACATCAAGAGAGGTTCCGAGTGCAATTTCTTTGCAAGAAGAGCAGGTGGTACAGGGCTCGCAGTCTTTGGTTAACTGTTTGCAGTTTAGTGCCTTGGCAAGTATTCTTGCACATGTTGTTTTCCCGGTTCCCTTTACACCGCAAAACAAATACGCGTGGGCGATTTTCTGTGACTCAATCGCCTGTTTTAGCGTTGTGACAAGCACATTTTGTCCTACAACAGCTCCAAAAGTTTGGGGTCTATATCGTCTAGAAATAACTTGGTACATGCGCCTCATCCTAACACAGTAGAGAAATTATAAAAATCTGAAACTCAAGTTAGCAATAGGCCTTTTGGGCAGCCCTATACATGTAATGCCAAACACGGAAAATAAATTCACTCATGTTACGCAGCTATAAAAAAAGAGAATAAAAGTCTTTTAGCTAGCT
>CAMFJP010000069.1 GCA_945957075.1 uncultured Chlamydiae bacterium | reverse complement strand
CACTGGTTGTAATTTTATGAGCAAGCTCCGAGACGAAACCATACTGAGCAGCACGAATATCTGCGCCCCCAGGAGGCATGTACGTCTCCTGATCCCAGTCCAAAAGCTCCCTGATTGAGTTAAAAAGGGCCGCCTGTTTTGCAAGGCTTGCCAGTTTGTCATAGCCATTCATAGTCCATACCATAATCTCTCTAATACTTTTGATGCAACAGACCTCTTATGCAAAAAGCCTAACAGACCTCCTTTACAAAAAATAGGGGTATCGAAAATCATGAAGTTCAGGTTTTGAGCAAACTTTAGGGAGATCTTGTGCTTAAAAAGCCTTCTGTATGGATCACTTTAGGGGCTTTGGCTATTGCCGCTTTTTACCTACGCAGCTACTGGGTTCAAAATACGTTATATCGGGATTTGCTCTGTCAACTGAGTAAACTAGAAGAAGAAAAAATCCGAGCAATCGAAGAACACAAGGATTTACTTTTGCAAGTCAGCAGCCAACAAGACCCCGCGTGGATAGAAATGGTCCTAATGCGCGAGCTTGGTCTTGTACCGGAGGGGCAAAAAAAAATTCACTTCCAGCATGAGTAACTCATGTTGTTAGCCCTTTGTATACTTCTGCTATGCATACTTTTGCTAGCTTCTGCATTTTTGTCAGCATCTGAAACTGCTTTTTTTTCCCTTCCCTATACAAAAGTTAAAAGCTTTCAAAAAACACATACACCCAAAACGCGTCTGATCAGCACCCTATTGGCCCACCCAGGAGATCTGCTTGTTACTATCATGATCCTAAACGTAATTGCCAACATTTTGATCCAAAACGTTTTTTCGAGCTTATTTCAAGAACATTTAGGATGGTGGATCCATGTAGGCGTACCTCTTTTGCTTGTCCTTATATTTGGAGAAACCCTTCCCAAATCCCTAGCCTTTGCCTACAACGTACAAATTGCAACTAGAGCCGCACCTTTTATACACTCAATAAAAAAAATTCTACTTCCTTTACGCATTGCACTTTCCTACATCACACACCTTATCTCTAAAACACTCTTTTTTTTCTTAAAACAAGAAAAAGAAATCTCTACAGAAGAGCTGCGACATGCCCTACACCTATCCTACAAATCAGGCATTGTAAATACAGATGAAGCCGAGCTTATCCGCGGCTATTTAAGACTACAAGAATCTCATGTGAAAGAAATCATGCGCCCAAGAGAAGAAATTCTCTACTTTGACATCAATCAAGACATTCGCACCCTCATCCACATGCTTGTTGATCAAGAGTGTTCTAGAATCCCAATATGCAATAAGGACCTCGATAACATTCTAGGCGTAATCACAAGCCGTATTTTCTTTTTACACAAGGTGAATATTACATGCAGCCAAGACGTTGTCTCCCTACTCCAAAAACCCTTCTTTGTTCCTGAGTCAATGCCAGCTGAAGCCCTTTTAAAACAAATGTATGCAAAAAAAGAATCGATCGCGATCGTAATCGATGAATATAGTTCTGTATGCGGCCTAATCACTCTAGAAGACCTTGTAGAAACTGTAGTTGGAGAAATTATCGATAGACGCGATGAAAAAAGCAGATACACAAGATCTGGAGAAAACGTCGTCATCGCAAGCGGAAAATTAGAACTTGCTGAATTTGCAAATATCTTCGATATTCCGTTAAAAACAGAACATCACGTTGTAACTCTCGGGGGCTGGCTAACCGAAATGCTAGGTGACATTCCCAAAAGCGGCACCAAATACGCAAACAAAGACTTTCTTTTTCACGTGCTATCCTCTGATGCCACGCGCGTGCGTAGAGTATACGTACGCAAACTGAGAAGACCATCATGATTGCGCTTATCTTTTTTATATGGATATGCCTTTTTCTCATGATCCAAGGGTTTTATGCCATGCAGGAAATGGCCTGCGTCTCTTTTAATAAAATCCGTTTGCATTACTATGTCAGTCAAAATGTAAAAAGAGCCATATGGCTAAGTAAGCTACTATCTCGCCCCACAGTTTTTTTCGGAACAACACTCATAGGCGTCAATGCCGCCCTACAATTTGGATCCGAATGCGCGCGCAGATTCTATGAAAATATAGGTCTAAACCCTGATTTAGCCCCTATCACACAAATTTTTATAGTTCTTATTTTTGCAGAACTAGCTCCCATGTTTGCAGCACGAAGACATGCAGAACAAGTCGCCATGGCAGGAGCTCCCATCATTTATATCTCCTCCATCATCTTCCGTCCTATTATCTGGGTTCTTGACAGCCTATGCACACTCGTGCACAAGTTAACCCAGAAAACCCCACCCCCATCTGTCTACCTTTCCCGAGAAGAGCTCCAAATCCTCTTTGGAGACGAAGAAGAATCCAGCACGATCACAACTCGCATCTTTTCTTTAAAAACAAAAGATGCAAAAGAGCTCATGCAGCCAATAGAGCGCATACTAAAACTCCCTCTTTCGTGCACAGTTGGAGAAATGCGCGCACACATCGCTACAAACTACGTCCCTTTTATCCCTATTTACCAAAGACAGCCCAGTCAAATTACAGCAATTGTATACCCAAGAGATCTTCTACGACTAGATGAAACAAAACGGCTAAAAGACTATGCAAGAGCCCCTTGGTTTGTCATAGAAAACACCTCTGTCTTAGACATTTTAAAACAATTTAGAAAAAACAATCAGAGTGTAGCTGTGATTCTAAGCACATCAGGACTTGCTATCGGCATTTTGACACTTGATGAAATCCTCGATGAAATCTTTGATCAAAAAGACAATTGGATGGCCTATGAGGAACTAGCACCCCGCATGCACCACGTCATCGTAGACAGAACCTTTCCAGGCGACATGCGCATTTGCGATTTCAATGCACAGTTCCATGTCCACCTAGATCCACAAGGATTGGAAACCTTAGAAGAATTATTTCTAAACAAACTGGGCCATGCCCCTACCAAAGGAGAAAGCCTACGCATTGATCAATTTGAACTAACAGCCGAAGAGACCTCTCTTCTTGGCGTCAAGCTCTTAAGCATTCGTACTGTATATTAACCTGCACTTTGGGTTTTTTATATCAAATGCGGTAAATAAGGTAATTAATCAATAGGAGGTATCCCCCAATGGCACGTAAAACATTTGTGATCGATACTAACGTCCTACTCCATGACCCCGATGCAATAGGTAAATTCCATGAAAACGATGTTGTCATCCCCATCATCGTTCTTGAAGAGCTAGACAGCATGAAGCGCCTATCTGACGAACTTGGACGCAACGCCCGCCACGTTATTCGCTATATCGACAGTTTGAAAACCTTAGGAGCCGGCACCCTATATGAAGGCGTCCATATTGAAAATGGCATCTGTGTACGCGTCCACCTAGAAACAAAAGCAGATCAAAGCAAATACCAATTCCCTCTCCCCTCTGAAAAAACAAGCAATAAAATCCTTTTAGCCGCCCATCAAATCAAAGCAGCTAATGGACAAAAAGTTGTGATCGTTTCCAAAGATTTTATTGTACGCGTTAAAGCAGAAGCCATTGGACTTGAAGCCGAAGACTACGAAAACCTTAAAATCTCCTATGAAAGAATGTACAAAGGTTATCGCAAAGTCGATGTTCCAAAACCCATGATAGATCTATTTTTCAAAGACAACAGCATAAGCCTTGACCTCCCCAACCTACTTGCAAACGAATACTGCCTACTAACCTCTCCCGAAAACTCCTCAGCCCTTTGTAAATATAATAAAACATCAAAAAAACTAGAGCCCTTGCTCAAACTACAAAAAGACATTTGGGGCATCCACCCTCTAAATATGGAACAAAAATGCGCCCTAGACCTCTTGCTGCGCGACGATATTAAACTTGTAACCCTTGTCGGACCAGCTGGCACAGGAAAAACACTCCTAGCCCTTGCTGCCGCACTCAAAAAAGTCTTCGATGAAGGCATCTACACCAGAATCCTTGTCAGCCGGCCTATTATCCCCCTAGGTAAAGACATCGGCTATCTTCCAGGAACCAAAGAAGAAAAACTCTATCATTGGATGCAACCCATCTACGATAACTTAGAATTTTTATGCAGATCCACCACAGGAGAAGGCAATGAAAAAGAGGCAGAAACATGGATCTTAGAAAGTAAAAAAATCGAAATGGAAGCTGTCACCTACATCCGAGGAAGGTCGCTTCCCCGCATGTTTATGATCATCGACGAAGCACAAAACCTCACCCCCCACGAAGTCAAAACCATCATCTCAAGAGCTGGACAAGGAACCAAAGTTGTTCTCACAGGAGACCCAACGCAAATCGATAACCCCTACCTCGACAAAGACTCCAATGCCCTCACATTCCTTGTTGGCAAAATGCAAACACACCCCCTATTTGGCCACGTATTCTTAGAAAAAACAGAGCGCTCGCAACTAGCAGCCCTTGCAGCAGAAATTCTTTAACAGGTTAGGAACTCATGTTATGCGGCAGAGCCAGCGGCTGCGTAACATGAGTTAGGAAAACGTGATTTTTTCACAAAAAACAAGGGAAAGATGCTGCAAACTATAAATTATTTCAAAAAAAATAGGAGGAAGTCTACGATATAAAAAATTGTTTTAGAAAGGGCCCATATGAAAATGTTAAGATCTGGGATTCTACTCCTCTGTGTTTTTCTATCTCACGTCATCTTTGCAAACGAACCAAAAACCACGAGTGCCTACGCCCTCATTCAAAGTACAGATGCCTTTATTCCGATTGATCTCTCAACAGGAACTCCAGACACTTCTTTAAACTTAGAATGCGCCCCCGATATAATCTCTCTTGCAGAAAACGTTGGCATCGCCTACATCTGCGAAGAAAACAAACTGATCCCTTTTGACCTTAACAAAAAAACATACCTAAATTCGATCCGACTAGAACAAAAGCCAAAGCACCTAACAGTTGATGCTGAAGGAAAAATAGCCTACTGCCTTTATGAAGACGCATGCACAATTCACACAATCGACCTTACAACAGGAAAAACAGAGCCCCTACTCTCTGTAAAAACACCCATTTCTGGGTTGCACGTCAAAGAGCATATACTTTATGCCACTCAAAACAGCTCCATCCTACCCATCGATCTAAATGCAAAACAAACCCGGCCCCCTCTTAATTTAAACAAAACGCCACAAGCAATCGCCATCCATAAAAACATTTTCTCTATAGAAAAAGATATATCCACCCATCTTAACGTGTACAGCAGCGAAGCTGGAGACCTACTACACTCCATGCCACTCGATGATAATTTCAATGAGCTATGCTGTGATGGAAACACCCTTTATCTCTACCAAAAAGAGGGCTCTAGCATTACTGTCCTAGACGCCACCTCTTTGCGCGCTAAAACACAAATTGAAACAGCGCGCCCCATTCAACACCTAGCTCTCTACACAAAATCCTCTACGACTAAAATCACCCCAAAATCACCAAAGCACGAAAAAAAATATAAAGTAGCTCCACATAAAGCAGAAGCCTCCAAAGCAGCTCTACTCTTATCAGGCCCCAAAGCCACATCCACAACAATCTCTTCTTCTGCAAACCCTGGCGTGTTTGGCGCTAGCATTACATTTTCTTCAACAGTCACAAGCCTTGTAGACGCGGGCATCCCAACCGGAACTGTTACCTTTGTCGATACCATCTTAGGAACTATTGGCACAGGGACTTTAAATGGAGCAGGCGTTGCCACATTTACAACCTCCTCTTTAAACGTTGGCACCTATTCCCTCTCTGCAAATTACGGCGGCGATGTAGACTACAGCCCCTCTTCTTCCTCACCCCCACAATTTAGCCAACAAATCAATCAAGCCCTGACCACCACAAGCGTCGTCGGCTCTCCTGCACCCTCACTATTTGGCAACCCAGTTACATTTACAGCCACAGTCTCCGTTGTAAGTCCAGGCGCTGGAACGCCAACTGGCACCGTTACCTTTTACGATGGAGCAACATCTATTGGGACAGGATCCCTTAGTGGAAATACAGCCGTTCTAATCACATCCTCTCTCTCCGTTGGCACACACTCCATCACAGCAGTCTATGCAGGCGATTCCCACTTTGTCACATCCACATCCCCCGTATTCTCTCAAACAGTCAATAAAGGAACAACCAGCACAACAGTTGGCACCTCCTTGACCCCCTCACCCTTTGGCAACAGCGTAACATTTACAGCAACTATCTCCGTGACAGGGGGAGTTGGAACCCCAACGGGCACCGTTAGCTTTAAAGATGGAGCTACAACCATCGGGACTGTTGCCCTATCTGGGGGGACAGCTACACTGGCAACCTCCTCCCTTTCCGTCGGTACCCACTCCATTACAGCTGTATACAACGGCGATACCAACTTTGCCACCTCAACATCCTCACCCCTTTCACAAGTAATATCCCAAGGAACCACAAGCACAGCCCTTATCTCGTCTGTAAACCCCTCAACCTATGGACAATCCGTCACCTTTACAGCCACAGTTTCTGTAACAACAGGTGCTGGAACCCCAACTGGCACAGTCACCTTTAAAGATGGGGCTACAACGCTCGGCTCCTCGACAGTCGGTGTTGGTGGCGTTGCCACATTTGCTATTTTCAGTCTCTCTGTTAGCACCCACTCCATCACAGCCGTGTACAACGGCGATACCAATTTTTCCACCTCTACATCTTCAGCTGTCTCACAGGTAGTAGGAAAAGCAACACCCATTATCACCCTCGCCTCTTCCCTAAACCCCTCTAACTTTGGCGACACTGTTATCTTTACATCCACAGTCTCCGCGCCTACAACCCTTGGACTCCCCTCTGGAACCATTAGCTTCTACAACGGCGTCACCCTTATGGGGACAGCAACTCTTGTACCAACAGGCGCTAACACAGCTACAGCAACCTTTTCCATCTCCAACCTCAATGCAGGCACATGGCCCATTACCGCACAATACTCTGGCGATGGCAACTTTTTTGGCATCACAAGCTCTATTGTATCCCAGGTCGTAAATCCAGTTACAAGCACACAAATTAAAGTCTTTTCCAACTCAAGAAACCCCTCAGACTATGGCGAGGGCATTGTTTTGCGCGCAACGGTATCTGGATCCACAGCCTTCCCACCCCTCCCACCTAGCGGCACCGTCACCTTTTATGATGGAGCGTCTCCGATTGGCACCGTAACAATAACCCCCGTTATAGGAACCCCTAACGCAAGCTCTGCCACCCTTCCCTATACTTTTTTTGCAATTGGAAACCATTCCATCACAGCCCAATATTCTGGCGATGTTAATTACCCTCCATCCCCCGTCTCATCTCCCATGGTACAACAAGTGGTTCAAGCCAGCACAACAAGCGTTCTTGTCGGTTCTGGAAACCCCTCCATTTACGGACA
>CAMFJP010000068.1 GCA_945957075.1 uncultured Chlamydiae bacterium | reverse complement strand
GGCAATTAGCGTCGTGATCTGCGTAGACACCCCCCTCCTGGAAAAGGATTTCATAGCGTAAAATATCGGATTGTTCGCCGTAGTTTTCTGATTCTTTAAAGGCGGATTCGAGTTGAGAAAAGGCAAACGAATTCACAAGAATTTTTTGCATCCCTTTGCAAGGAGGGTCTCTGTCTCTGTCTGTCCAAAATTTCACCTCCCAGTCTGGGTGGTGGGCCATCCATGTGCGTACGTTTTCCACAGATTCTGGGGGAAAAGGGCGTGGACCGAGCCAAATAAAATGAATGATATGGGGAATTGTTTCTTTGCTTGTTGTTTGTGTAAGCAAAGGGATGTTTTTTTCGTAAATTTTTTGGCATTTTTGTAAAAAATGGATGTCTTCTGTTTTTACAACATGTTGCCAGTGTTCTGATTCCTTTCCCATCCATTGCATAAATTGATCAGTTTCTTGAGCACACAAGGATGTATTAATAATCGCGAGTACAATAGCCAAGGTTTTGCGTTTGGAAAAAAGAAACAAAAGGCAACTGGAAACAGCCATGGCTCCAAGTAGCCAAAACAATCTATCAGATTTTTTTTCTATGTGCTCAAGTTGCTCTCCAAGGCGGCTGCTCCATAGAGCGTCGGTTGCGTGCCATGTACCTAAATGGGCATGACGTGCGAGGGTGGCTGCAGGAAAGATAATATCATGGTAGGGCAGAAGATCTGCGCCTCTTTTAATCCCAGCCTCTAAAGCGGAAAATGTGCGGTGTTTAATTCTGTTAAATAGGGCAATGCTATCGGTCCCAGGGTATTGATTTTCTAAGTTGTTCCAGTGGGTATATAGCCAGTGCATTGTTTCTTCTAGTACCGGGTGCTTTGCAGAAGAACCGATAATAGCTGTTGAGGGCATGACATTCGAGCTTAATACATAAGGCGGAGAATCATCTAAAGCAGCATAAAAATGATAAGTGTGATGGACGTCTTCAAAACACAGAAGGGGTTCTGTGTCATGGTCTATGTATAATCCTCCCTCCTTATAGAGGATTTCGTAGCGTAGGAGTTCTGATTTTTCCCCTACATTATCAGATTGCATATAACAAGATTCTAGCTTATGAAAAGAAAAAGCAGATACGGAAGCTAGTTCCATCCAAGGAAGCGGGGGAGGGGCATCTGTGTCTGTCCAAAACTTCATTTTCCATGAGGGGTGTCGGTCGTGCCATCTGTGTAAACGTAGCAGAGTTTCCTTAGGAATAGGATTTGGGCCTAGCCAGATGACATGTAAGATGGGAGGAATTGTGTAATCGATTTCTGGAGGGAGCTGGCTGTTTTTTTCGTATAGAGTTTGGTACCAAGTTTTGTTGTCTAGATCTTCTTTTGTCACAACAGAGCCGTACCCTAGGCGGCATAGGCAAAGAAGTGCGTGTAAGCAGAGAGTAAAAGTGCGTAAGTTAAAGATAGTTTTCATTCATGTTTAACAGGGATTGTTAGGAAAAATTTACTCTATAGATTGCTTTTAATCAAGGAATTTTAATGAATTTTTTGTGCTATCTATGCACAATGCACCTGAAAACCTCCGTTTTGGAATTTATAAGGCCCTAGGCTTGCGTGAAAGTCTGCGGCCCTACAAATTCCAAAATGGAAGTTGATATGGATAAAGAGCCACCTGGAGGGTGATGAAAAAGGCACTGATTATTGTTGAATCCCCAGCAAAGATTAAGACACTTAGGAAGTTTTTAGGATCAGAGTATTTATTCGAATCTTCTGTGGGTCATATTCGCGATCTGCCTCAAAAAGGCTTTGGTATTGATGTGGAGCATGATTTTGAGCCAGAATATGCCATACTTCCAGATAAAAAAGAGGTCATTCAGAAACTCCAGAAAGCCGCGAAACAGGTGGAAACAGTCTATTTATCCCCTGACCCAGATAGGGAAGGAGAGGCGATTGCCTGGCACATTGCGGCGATATTGCCCCCTGGAAAAAACATTCAAAGGGCGACCTTTAATTCTATTACAAAAGAGGCTGTGCTTGATGCTCTAGCGCATCCAAGAGATATTGATCAGGCTTTAGTTGATGCTCAGCAGGCGAGAAGGCTTTTAGATCGGATTGTGGGTTATAAGATTTCTCCTATTTTAACCCGGCGTGTGCAGGGGGCAAGGGATGGGGGTCTGTCTGCTGGAAGAGTTCAATCTGTTGCCTTAAAGCTTGTTGTAGATAGAGAAAAAGAGATAGAGGCGTTTATTCCGGTTGAGTATTGGAATATTTATGCGCAGCTTCAGATTCCAGGGACTCCTCCCTCTTTTGAAGCACATGTCCATGCGATTAATGGAAAAAAAGTAGAAAAGGTCCGTGAAGAGGGTAAAGATGTTGCCACGATTTCTGATAAAAAACGTGCACGTGAAATTGTAGACAAATTGCGTGGAGCTACTTATACAGTGGTATCCGTTGAGCGCAAAGAGAAAAAACGCAATCCTGTTCCTCCGTTTATTACCTCAACGCTTCAGCAAGAGGCAAGTCGTCATTTTGGTTTCTCTGCTCATAGAACCATGAATATTGCGCAGGGGTTATACGAGGGTGTTGATATGGGTAGCGAGGGGACAGAGGGTCTTATTACCTATATGCGTACAGATTCTGTCCGTCTGTCGCCAGAGGCGCTGCAGGCTGCGCGCTCTTGGATCGTAAAGGAGTATGGGAAAGAATATGTTCCAGAGACGGCCCGGCAGTTTACCTCTAAAAAAAGTGCTCAGGACGCGCACGAGGCTATAAGGCCTACAAATATTTACCATCCTCCGGAGAAAGTGCAAAAGTTTCTTACGGCAGATCAATATAAATTATATACCCTGATTTGGCGTAGGTATATTGCTTCGCAAATGAATCCAGCTATTTACGATACAATTAGCTGTGATATTGCAACGAATGTTGATGTGACGCTGCGCACCTCTGGCTCTATTGTCAAGTTTATGGGATTTCTTGCGGCCTATGAAGAAAAGCAAGATAGCGACGGAGAAAAAGAAGAAACAAGAAAATTGCCTCCGTTAAAAGAGGGGCAACGTCTTGATCTTGAAGATCTTAAGCCAGAGCAGTCGTTTACAAAGCCTCCTCCTCGGTTTACAGAGGCCTCTTTGGTTAAAGAACTTGAAAAGTCGGGTATTGGTAGGCCCTCTACCTATGCTGCAATTATGAATAAAATTCAAAGTCGCGATTATACCGTTAAAGAAAAGGGGACTTTAAAACCTACAGAGCTTGGGCGCGTCATTGCTAAGATGTTAGAGGATAACTTTAAGCAAATTATGGACATTGGGTTTACAGCTACAATGGAAGATAGCTTGGAGCTTGTGGCTGAAAATCAAAAGAATTGGAAAGAGCTCATTCGAAGTTTTTGGCACGATTTTATTCCTACTGTCGAAACCGCGGAAAAAGAGGCCTTTGTTCCCAAGGTTTTAACAGAGATAGATTGCCCCAGTTGTGGACATAAATTGCAAAAAATTTGGTCTAAGAAAAAATATTTTTATGGTTGTTCTAATTACCCCGAATGTTCCTTTACAGCACCTTTGGAGTCTTTGAATTTTAACAAAGATGATTATGATCCCTCATTTAATTGGGATCAGCCTTGTCCTCATTGCGGAAGTAATATGATCGTGCGTCATGGGAAATACGGGGCCTTTTTGGGGTGCAGTAGCTATCCCAAATGTCGAGGTATTGTAAATATTCCCAAAAAGGGGGAAATGGTGGCAGAGGATATGCCCACATGTCCAGCTCTTGGTTGTGATGGGAAAATGGTGCAGAGGCGATCTCGATTCGGAAAGATTTTCTATTCTTGTTCAAATTATCCTGATTGCGATGTGATCGCAAATGATCTTGATCATTTGTTGGAAAAATATATTGATCATCCCAAAACGCCCTATATAAAGAAAACAAAGAGTAAACAGGGTGGGGGGAAAAAAGGCTCTGCGTCCGCGAAAGGGGAAAAAAAACCTAAGAAGGCGGCCCCTGTGCAAAAGGCGCACTCTCTCTCTAAGGAGCTTCAAGCAGTGGTTGGTGCAAAGCAACTCTCTCGGCCTGAGGTTATGAAAAAGGTGTGGGACTACATTAAAACTCATGGGTGCACAGATCCGAAATCTGGGCGTCGGATCGTTCCCGATGCCAAGTTGTCTGCCCTTTTTGGTTCAAGCCAGCCCATCGATATGCTTCAGTTGCCGAAAATCCTGAGTGGCCACATTCTCAAAGAAAAAAAAGAAAAGAACTGAAAGCTTGTAGTTCGGTTTGTAATTTTTTGTGGCAAAAAATCGCCACTTCAGAGAGAATGGTGCCGTGCGCCTGTAGTTCAATGGTAGAACAGTAGCCTTCCAAGCTACTTGTGTCAGTTCGATTCTGACCAGGCGCTAGTTCTAATAAATGCTTAACCAAGACTGAAATCTCCTCACCTATAAGAGGGGATGCCGTCGTCAAAATAAAGGGACAAGGCTTGGCTACTAAAGACAGAGAAGTTGAAGTCACAATTAAAGAATTACTAGAAAGTGGTGCGCATTTTGGTCACCAAACGCGCCGCTGGAATCCTAAAATGCGTTCTTATATTTTAGAGGAACGCAACGGTATTTACATTATCGATTTAGCGAAAACCCTGCAGCAAATTCGCGATGCAAGACAGGTAGTAAAAGGTGTTGTTGCAAGACGTAAGCCGATTCTATTTGTTGGCACTAAAAAACAAGCCAAAGATGTTATTCGCGAATGTGCAGAAGCGTGTGGCGAGTTTTATGTGTGCGAGCGTTGGCTCGGTGGTATGCTTACTAACTTACCCACAATTCGCAACTCTGTGAGAACTCTGGAAAGAGCAGAGAAAAAAGTTGCTATGGGCGGAGAGGGACTTACTAAAAAGGAATTTTCTTCCCTAAATAAAGATATAGAAAAGTTGCAGCGTAATTTGTCAGGTATTCGAGGTATGCGCAAGCCTCCAGGTCTTGTAATTGTTGTGGATTCTAGCCGTGAGCATACAGCAGTTGCAGAGGCCCATAAGTTGGGCATTCCGGTTCTTGGGCTTGTTGATACAAACTGTGATCCCGATCGTATTGATCATGTGATTGCATGTAACGATGATGCTCTTAAAAGTATTAAATTGGTTCTTCAAGAGCTTGTTTCAGCTATTATGGATAAGAAAGCTGAAATGTATCCAGCACAGGCGAAAATGGGTGAAACAGACAAAGAAGAAGCTACAAGAGAGGAATCATGAGCGGTAAAATTACAGCTGATATGATCAAAGAGCTTCGCGAATTGACTGGCGTCGCTATGGGTAAATGCAAAGAGGCTCTTGAGCAGGCACAAGGCGATATGCAACAAGCGATTGATAATTTGCGCAAGGCTGGTATGGCCTCTGCTGTCAAAAAAGAGGGCAGAGAGACTAACGAGGGGCTCATTGGTTTTGCACAGAGCGCTAAGGCAGCTTCTCTTATCGAAGTAAACGCGGAGACAGATTTTGTAGCACAAAACGATAAGTTTCGTGCTTTTGTTCAAGATCTTGCGCAAGAAGTTGCAGATACACGCCCAGCTTCCTTGGAGGCCTTTCTTGCTCAAACGTATAGCAAAGACCCCTCTCTTACAGTCGATCAAAAGCGCGCTCTTGTGATTCAGAGTATTGGCGAAAACATTCAAATTAAACGTATCGCTGTTGTTTCAAAGGAATCTGATCTTTCTATAGGGATTTATTCTCATATGGGCGGTAAGATTGTTGTCCTGGTTGAATTAGTAGGAAGCGCTGACCAAGAAATTTTTGCTCGAGATATTGCAATGCATATTGCGGCGGAATCTCCTGAGTATATTGGTCCTGAAAACATTCCAGCAGACGTTATCGAGAGAGAGAAAGAAATCGCTAAAAGTCAAGTGCAAGGAAAGCCTGCTCAAATTGCGGATAAGATCATTGAAGGAAAGGTCAAAGCTTTTTACGATCAAGTCTGCCTTCTTGGCCAAAAGTATGTAAAAGATGGCAATATATCTGTTGCAGATCTTATACTCCAAGAGGGGCGCCGCATAGGAAAAACAATCTCCGTACGTCGCTTTATTCGTTGGAGGGTAGGGGGGCATGGCTCCTAAGCCATTTTATAAGCGAGTTCTTCTTAAGGTTTCAGGAGAGGCTCTTCAGGGTTCTGAGGAGCCCTCTTCTTCTATTCTAGCTTCTGCATGTGAGCAAATTGCGCGTAGTATTGAAGAGGTAAGATCTTGTGGCGTTCAGGTTGCTGTAGTCGTTGGCGGAGGAAATATTTTTCGAGGCAGTCAAGCTGAGGAGTTTGGTTTTGCAAAAACCCCGGCAGATCATATTGGAATGCTTGGTACCGCGATTAACGGACTTGTTTTACAGCAGTCTTTGGCGCGTATAGGGTGTCCAAGTCGTGTGATGACGGCTCTTCATTGTGCTGTTATCGAGCCTTATCATTGGCCTCAGGCTTTGGCGACTTTAGATTCTGGGGAAGTGCTTATTTTCGTTGGAGGTACTGGCAACCCCTATTTTACAACAGATACTGCTGCAGCTCTTAGAGCGTGTGAAATGCGTGCAGAAATTCTTCTTAAGGGAACAAAAGTAGGTGGTATATATAGCGCAGATCCACGAAAAGATAAAGATGCGATGCATTATGATGTCTTGACCTACTCTGAAGTATTCGCTAAAAACTTAAAAGTAATGGATGCC
Organism: uncultured Chlamydiae bacterium; assembly: GCA_945957075.1. Lineage (GTDB taxonomy): Bacteria > Chlamydiota > Chlamydiia > Chlamydiales > Rhabdochlamydiaceae > CAMFJP01. Next base: position 755 of record CAMFJP010000068.1, on the reverse strand, counting down.
GCGGCGATTGCGTTATGTCGTGATAATCGCATCCCTATTCGTGTTTTTAATTTATTTGAGACGGGGGCTCTTCTGCGTTCTGCTGTAGACAATGCAGGTGGCTCTTTGGTGACAGGAGAATAATAAATGAGTTTAGCAGACGAATCTAAGTCTAAAATGGGAGCTGCAGTCGAGCACTTTAAAACAGAGCTTAAGGGGTTGCGCTCTAGTAGAGCCCAACCAGCTCTTCTTGATGTTGTTGTTGTAGAAGTGTACGGCTCACCTATGCCTATTAAGAATTTAGCGCATGTTACAGCGCCGGAATCACGGCAGTTGCTTGTTTCTCCATTTGATCCTCAAACAGTTGCTGCGATTGCAAAGGGTATAGAGCGTGCAAATCTTGGTGTAATGCCAATAGTTGAAGGTAATGCGATTCGTGTTTCTATTCCTCCTATGGATGAAGATCGACGTAAAAAGACAGTGCAGCAAGGAAAAAAAATGGCTGAGGAAGCCAAGATCGCTGTTCGAGAAGTCCGCCGCAAGTATAATGAGCTTGTCCGTAAACAAAAAGCAGATGGCGACATTACAGAAGATGTGATGAAAAAACAAGAGACGTTGATTCAAACACATACAGATCAAATGATCAAAGAGATAGATGCTTTATTTGCTGCAAAAGAAAAGGAGATTCTGACAGTTTAAATTTCTTGCGAGAAACCGTGCTGCCTGTTAAAATCGGTGCAGCGTTTGCCATTTAAAATGGCCCCATCGTCTAGCCC
>CAMFJP010000067.1 GCA_945957075.1 uncultured Chlamydiae bacterium | reverse complement strand
ACTCCGTATTCCTCTTGTTTTAATCGAATTTGATTTAAATGATGTCCTGGACGAGAACGCAAATAAAATTCTCCGTTGCTTTTATGAACTACAACAGCATCCAAATAATGTGCTTCAAGCCAACCGATTGCGTCCTGTTTGGTTAATAGATGCTCATAACCGGCAAGATAGAATTCCACTTTTCGACCCGGAGAATACAGTCTTGCAATGATTTTTGGGAGCAATTTCAATTGGTGCTCATTTTCAGGAGAAAATCCCGCCAGATAACAAATAGCTTTGACAAGTTTATCAAAATCTTTTAAGGAAAGAGAACTAGGCTTGATATCAGCAGAATATCCAGTCATTGCATGCAGTTGTCCCAAATATTTTTTCGGATCGTTCGGTTGATAATATTTAGCAATTTCAATAAGTGGACTATAATATTTTGTGGAGGTAATCCAAGCCTTTAACGCCTCTTTGCCTACGGTAAGATGAGGAAAAATAGCGTATTGATGGTAAGCCCCTATAGATTTGTGCCCGGTCCGGTGCAAGCTATGAGATAAAAGAAGACCGGGGTTATTCAACCGCCAGGCAAGACTCCCCTCTTTAGCTACATATTTGTTATCGGAGGCGTCAAAGTAAAAAATAATATCGTCATCATAGCGATAAGCTTTTTTCAATTCCCCCCCTGATCGATACAAAACAAAGAGTTGCAAGTGGAAATTTTATATTTGATTACAGATTGAATGCAATCAATAAATTTAGTGCATGCTCAAACAATAGCGCGCTCCCGTAACCGATTACTAGCAACTAAGATTAAGGGTAAAAGATCAAATTCTTTGCACAGCAAGAGCTAGGTGTTCTGGAATGTCGATGCCAAGCGTTTCGTGCTCTGTATCATGCACTCGTATATGCAGCCCATGATAGAGAAAACGGAGCTGCTCTAGCTTTTCTGCACGCTCCAGCGCACACTCTGGCACCATCTGAAGTAGCGACAATGCACGCTGTGAATAAGCATACAAACCAATATGCTTATAATAGACATTTGGAACCTCTTCGCGTTGATAAGGGATCGAGCTTCTTGAAAAATATAAAGCGCGTCCCGCATGATCACAGATCACTTTAACCACATGAGGTGAGAGCACATCTTCTATAGAATTTATTTTCTTCTTTAGAGTCCATATATCCTCATTTTGCTCTGTGCACGATTGCAACAAAGCAGCAATCATCTGCTCATTAATAAAGGGCTCATCCGCCTGCCAATTGACCCACACATCCCCCTCAAGCGCTCTCTTAGCGTGCAGCTCAAGAATCCGCTCTGTACCAGAAGCGCACTCTTTTGACGTCATGATAAAGCGTCCTCCATGCTTTTCCACACATGCTGCAACTTCCTCAGAATCGACAGCACAAACAACATCATCAAAGCAACGCATAGAGCGCGCAGCATCAAGCGCCCATAGAACAAGAGGCTTCCCGTCCAGAGGCTCCAATACTTTTCTTGGAAAACGAGTAGATGCCAGCCGTGCTGGAATCACACACACGATTTTTTTATTAGAAATTTTTTGAAACATAAGCCTCCACGGTGTCACCTATCCCCTTTTCCAAAGACCAACGAGGGATCCACCCTAATTCTTGCTCCACTTTATCTCCTAAAAGAGCGTAGCGCCTATCGTGACCCGGACGATCCCGTACAAAAGCAATAAGATCAAAATAACGCTGTACAGGCTCCCCTGTTTTTTTAGAAAGCGCCTCTAAAAGGACTTGCACAATATCAATATTGCGCCGTTCACATTTACCTGTAATTGCGTAGGTCTCCCCAGATTTCCCCATACGCACAATACGCCAAAGAGCCTCAACGTGATCCTTCACATAGATCCAATCCCGCACCTGCCTGCCATCCCCATAGAGCGGCAATGAATGCTTTTTAATAGCTCTTGTCAACACCAATGGAATGAGTTTTTCGGGATGCTGACGAGGCCCGTAGTTATTACCACAATGAGAAAGGGTCACAGAGAGCCCGTACGTCCGCGCGTAGGCACGCACAAGATGATCTGCAGCTGCTTTAGAAGCAGAATAAGGAGAACTTGGCAAATAAGGAGAACTCTCAGAAAAAAAACCATCCTCACCCAAAGACCCATATACCTCATCGGTCGAAATATGGTGAAAATGCACTGAAGGCAACACTCTTGCAGCCTCTAAAAGAGCCGCCGTCCCTTTAACATTTGTTTCCACAAAACACAAAGGATCTTCAATACTACGATCTACATGCGTTTCAGCAGCAAAGTGCACAATCGTATCTATTCTATGCTTAGTACACAAAGTCACCATACGATCTAAAGAGCAAATATTTTCTTGAATAAAACAATGCCGAGAATCATCCAAAACAGAAGATAAGTTATCCAAAGTTCCTGCATATGTTAACAAATCAACATTCACAAGGCACTCAACCTCTGGCAAGACATGCTCTACAAAATGAGAACCTATAAATCCAGCGCCCCCCGTAACCAAAAGACGCTTACACGGGCGCATAAAGATCCTTTATATGAGGAGCTGTAGCATCAAGCTCCGAAAGAATATGGGACCCCGGGGGCCATGCAATTCCAATCTCTGGATCATCGTAGCGAAAGCGCACCTCATCATCTGCAGAATAAAACGTACTCACTTTATACATAACATGAGCCCCTTCGTTAGATAGCACACAAAACCCATGCGCACACCCAGGCGGTATATATAAAAGCTCCTGTGTCCCAATCTCTACCCCAACCCATTTTTTATAAGTCAACGAATACGGCCGCATATCCACAATAACATCGTAAATTTTGCCTACAATAACCTGCACAAGCTTTGCTTGCACAGGACGTTTATGCATATGCATCCCTCGAATCACACCGAAGTGGGAAAAGGAATGGTTATCCTGCACAAAAGGAATATCAAAAGCAGAAGAGCGATACTTTTCCACAAAAAACCCCCGATCATCGCAAAAAAATCGGGCGTGTATAAGAAAAGATCCTTCTATAGACAAGGCTATTTTTTCCATACCTAACAGGATATAGCAGAGAAAAAAAATCCAAAAGGAAAAATATTTTTACGTGTATTGTTTTTTTTGTTATTATCCGATTGTAACGCCATCAAAATGGAGCCACGATGCTAAAATATCTATTTTTTTTATCGACAGTCGCCATACTCCCCCTATGCGCTAGAGGCGCTGGAGGAGGTCCTACAGAACAACATGCAAAAGCTGAAGGGATGCAAACTCCTTGGTTTACAGGACCACTTCTTTGTCCCTCAAGCCATACCGTGACCAAAGGGCACATGAACATAGAGCCTTACTTTTATGGAATTAAAAATTACGGTCTATATGACCACAACTGGCATCCCCGCTCTGCATCTCATATTGATATTTTTAACCCTCTTGTCTTTATCCAAGCAGGTATCAGCAAGAAAATGGGAGGGAAAGTTCTTGTTCAAGGCTTCTATACAAAAAATGGAGATGAACACGCATGGCGCTTTGGGGACCTTCCTGTAGGCTTTGACTACCAAATTTTAATGGATGCCCCTGGAAAATCGCACCCAGCAATAAAATTTTCTTTTTACGAAATTCTTCCAACTGGCAAGTATCAAAAGCTAAACCCTCATAAAAAAGGAACTGACGCCAGCGGCTCAGGCTCTTTTATCTCTGTACCTGGCATTGTATTTGGACGGCTTTTTCACTTTAGCGGCATTCACTTTCTTGCAACGCGCCTTGCCTTTAGCTACGCAATTCCAGCTCCCGTGCATGTAAAAGGACTAAACACTTACGGTGGCACTACGCACACACGAGGCAAAGTACACCCAGGCAACCTATTTACAGGAACCCTTGGTCTTGAATATTCTCTTACCCAAAATTGGGTACTTGCATGCGACGTGCAAACAACGTACAGGAACAAAACACGCTTTAGCGGTCATACAGGTGGAGCCCCGGTTTCCCCACCTTCAGGAAGCCAGTGGAGCGTAGCTCCAGCTATTGAATACAACTGGAATGCCAATTGGGGCGTCATTGGAGGCGTATGGTGGGATGTCGCTGGACGCAATACACCTCAATTTGTAAGCGGTGTAATTGCAATTAACTACTCCAAGTGATCAAATAGTGATCTGTGGATAGACATCTTGCGTAACTCGCTTTGCTTGGTAACGCTGATGATTTTTAAGCAGCTTCAAACCCAAATTTCGAGGTAATATGGGGACATATTACCGAGAAATTTGGGTTTGAAGCTGCCAAAAAGCGCGGCGCTGCCAAGCAAATGGAATTACGTAAGATGTCTAATGGCTGGATTACATATAAAATAGGCAGGGTACTGTATGTCTATGCAGCCTGCCTACTTCTTATCTTCATGCGCGTTGCAGATCTTAGCATCGTACAATCCCCTCAAAAAAAACTCGAAGCTGAGGCCCCAAGAAAAAGAAGCGCTAAAGAGCATGTTGAAAGATCTAGCATCCGCGATAGATTCAATATTCCCTTAGCAATTAATAGAACAACTTATGACCTCACCTTTTCCTACGCCCCCTTAACAAATATCCCAAGATCTAAATGGAAAGACAAAGAACGCATCTACCCCAGGAAAGAATATGTCGCAAAGCTTTCCTCAATCTTATCTCAAGAACTCTCTCTTGATCCCACATTTATAGAAGATAAAATATACGCAGAAGCAGCTATTTCTCCACAAACCCCGATTATATTAAAAGAAAACATCTCAGAAGCTACCTACACACGATTAAAAACTCTAGAAAAAGACCTCCCCGGGATCTCTGCTAAAAGACGCTCAACCCGCTTTTATCCTCAAGGGAAAACCGCCTGCGACATCATAGGATATATGGGCGTTATGAGCGCAGATGAATACAGACGAATCGTACAAGAGCGTTATGAACTAGAAACCTATTTTCAAATGCGAGAAGAGGGCCTTTCTCCCCCTTTACCCAAGAGCTTCCAATCTCCAACAGATGTCCGTGCACGCTTATACCAGCTGCAAGAAAAAGCCTATAGTGCACAAGATTTTGTAGGAAAATCTGGCATCGAAAAAATGTACGATGCAGAACTACGCGGCCTTTGTGGCAGAAAAAATTATGAAGTAGACAAGTGGGGGCGCACAACCAAAGAACTACCAGGCTCTTACCCTGGATCTTCTGGAAAACGGATTCTTCTTACAATTTCCTCTGAACTTCAACGCTATGCAGAACAATTACTTGCAGAACATGAATCTGCCCACCCAGACGATCCCCCCTGGATCAAAGGAGGCGCCATCGTAGTGATGGAACCAACAACAGGAGATATCCTAGCTCTCGCATCGCACCCCCGTTTTGATCCCAATGACTTTCTTTTACCACATGCAGAACGCATTATACACGCTGCAAGGTGGCTAGAGACCCCCTCCTACATTGGACAAATATGGGATGGAAAACTCCCTTTGACAAGAGAGCGCTATGCCGAAAAGACATTTTATGAAGAAAGCACCCCCCTTTCCTGGAAAATCTATCTAGACGCCATTTTACCAAAAGACAATCCCATTCGACAGTCTATAGACAAAATCACATCTGTTAAAGAAATTGTTCTGGCTCAAAAAAAACCCTCCGCACCCCCTTTATTTATAGACCTATGCCATCTACTAGCCCCAGAAGAACTGTTTTCCGACACCCTAATAGAACACCTAGGCTCCCTTTCTCCAGAAAACCATCGTTATATAAACCAATTGTATGCAATTGCAGAAACCAACATCAAACAGCAAATGCAAAAACTCTTCCATGCTCTTGACTTTGCAGCATGGAGAAAAGAGCATTTTACACGCTTTATAGAAGAGATGCGCGCACAAGAAAAAGAAAAAAAACGCTATACCCACCCCTATACAGAATACCTGCAAAAAAAAGAAAAAGAGCTTTTTTCCTTATTTTGGGAAACACATAAAAAAGAGCTCCTTTACGCACTTATAACACAAAGCCCCATCATCCAAGAAACTCTACGTCCCTACATCGACAAACTAGAACTTTCCGCATGCGATACTCTTAAAATAGCCCTAAGCATCCTGCCAGAAAGCATTATTCACCCCTACCTTGCCACCCTACGCACCTTCGCCGATCTCAAAACACCCCTACACAGATATTATCCTATGCTACGCCATGGCAAAGAAGAGCAAACAGAACAAGATCTTGCAAGCGCCTTCTACCCCCTATCTGGATACGGTTATGGAAGATCTCAAGCATTTCGGGAATCTACGCCACAAGGATCCCCGTTCAAACTCATCCCAGCCTATGCGGCTCTCATGGAAAAATACGAAGAAATTGGACCCAATGCCACCACATCAATGTACAATCCTCTATCTCTTATAGATGATGTTCAGTGGACACGAGGACCAAAACACGGAAACCAGATCCTAGGATACACCCTGTCTGGGAAACCCATTACCAGACTTTACAAAGAAGGCAGGTTGCCACAAAGCAGCCACCCCCATATCGGCACAGTCGATATCATTGGTGCTATAGAGCAATCGAGCAATATCTACTTTTCTATTCTAGCAAGCGAACATATTTCCAAGCCCCAAACACTTGTACAAGCCGCACAACTTTTTGGCTTTGGCAGCAAAACAGGCATCGATTTACCAGGAGAAATCCGTGGCATCGTACCAGAGGATATCGATTACAATAAAACCGGCCTCTATGCCCTCGCAATCGGCCAACATTCCCTCGTCACAACCCCCCTACAAACAGCCGTTATGTTTTCAGCGCTTGCCAATGGAGGAAAAATCCTAAAACCAAAAATCGTACATGCCATGGCCGGCAATACCCCATCAAGACAAGATGCCCTAAGACCCACGCCCCAATTTCCCCTCCAGAGCCCACTCAGCCTGATTGGCATCGATTTCCCCCTCTTTACAGAGACAACACCTCTACGCATCACCCCAGAGGTCACATATCCTCCGACAGAAATACTACGCACGATCCCAATGCCAAAAGAAATCCGCCACACCCTATTAGAAGGCATGCGACGCTCTGTGCAAACACAAAGAGGTACAGCCAGGGCCTCCACCATGCAAAATCCAACCTATCACCCCTCGGCTCTTCAAGACTATAAGCTTTTAAGCGATCAATTGATCGGTAAAACCGGCACCGCAGAAATTATGCACTCTTTTTCCATAGACCCAGACGACAAAGCCCACATCTATAACCACGTCTGGTTTGCTGGCATCTCGTTTCCCACCCCACAAGACGCCATCACCTTTGAAAACCCAGAACTTGTAGTCATCGTCTATCTCCGCTTTGGCGGATGGGGCAAAGAGGCCGCACCCCTTGCCGCCCAAATCGTCAAAAAATGGCGCTCCCTCCACCCTGACACCAAAGCTAATAATTAGACATCTTATGCAAGAGGTCTATTAAAGCTCTTATTCACTCATGTTACGCAGCTATAAAAAAAGAGAATAAAAGTCTTTTAGCTAGCT
>CAMFJP010000066.1 GCA_945957075.1 uncultured Chlamydiae bacterium | reverse complement strand
GCTGAAGAACTTTTGGTGATATCGTGTCTGCATTCGCATAGGGCAATTTTGGCCTCAGGATCAATTGTAAATCCAAAGCGCGCTTGAAATTTAACAAGCCGTAGCATGCGGACTGGGTCTTGTTTAAAGCGGACAAAGGCAGGGCCGATGGTGCGCAGGTATTGCTTTTGGATATCGGGGTATCCACCTAAAAAATCGATGACAGTTTGTGAAGAGGGGTCAAAAAAGAGGCCGTTAATTGTAAAATCTCTTCTTAGAACGTCTTCTTCTGGTGATCCCCAGACGTTGTCGCGTGTAATAAATTCTTCGCTTTCTGTATCCCCTGCTCTAAAAGTGGAGACTTCGAATATTTTTTTTCCAAATCGAATGTGGGCTAGGCGAAATCTTCTTCCGATTAGGATGCTGTTTCTAAAAATTTCCTTGATTTCTTCAGGACGTGCAGAGGTGGAGATGTCAAAATCTTTAGGTTTTTTTTTGAGAAGAAGATCACGCACACTACCACCAACTAGGTATGCTGTGTGGCCAGAACGGGCGAGCTTTTCCATGATGTATAGAGCATGTTCATCGATATCGCGAATGTCTAGTCCGTGCTCTTCTAGGGGGTAAATTTTTTGTTGTATTGTCACTCGTAAACGTACTTCCTTGTTCAGGGGCCGAATTTATGGTAATTCTATTAAAATGTCAATGTTGTTGTAAATCTTAAAACCCTCTACAATCGCACCCGTTTTTGTATAACTATAAAGGGGGGAGTCTATATGGTGCCACTACTGTGTGTATGTGCGAAGCTTGGTTGGTTTACAGAGTCTTTGCATGGCGATTGGGAGCAAACCTTTAAAATGGATAAGGTTGTTTTTGAAGTTAAAACCGAGCACCAAGATCTTGTGATCTTTGAAAATCCGCGTTATGGCCGTGTGCTAGCCCTTGATAATATTATTCAGTTAACCGAAAAAGATGAGTACTCATATCACGAGATGATGGCTCACGTGCCTTTGCTAGCACATGGGAATGCAAAAAAAGTATTGATTATTGGCGGCGGCGATGGCGGTGTTTTAAGAGAGGTTGTAAAACACAAAAGTGTTGAGATGGCCACTCTTGTAGATATTGACCGGGGGGTGATTGAGATGTCTCAAAAGTATCTTCCGACTCTTTCAAATGGTGCATTTGATAACCCTAAAACACGCATTATTATTGCAGACGGACTTGATTTTGTGAAAACAACCGAAGAGAAATTTGATGTTGTGATTTGCGATTCTACAGATCCGATAGGTCCTGGAGAGTCTCTGTTTACGCCTGAGTTTTTTGCGGAGTGCAAAAGGGTTTTAAATGCAGGTGGGATTCTAGTGAATCAAAATGGGGTTCCCTTTGTTCAAGGCTCTTGTGTGACCGATACTTATGATATTTTTAAAGAGCATTTTGCAGCGCCAGGATTTTATTTAGTTTCTGTTCCTGTTTATGTAGGGGGGCAGATGACACTTGGGTGGGGGACGGATAATCCCGATTATGCTCGGGTTAGTTTAGAAGAGCTGCGCCTCAGGATGCAGGATATAGAGGGGTCTTTAAAGTATTATACCCCAGAGGTGCATCAAGCGGCATTTGCGCTTCCTCAGTTTATTCTCGATTTAATGCAATAAGTGGGTGTCTATTGGACTCAGGGGGGCACTGCCCCCCACAACGGCATTTTCTAATCATGCACAAGACCTAGAATCAAGTCATAGACTGATTCGCGGTGCTGTGCATGGGTCGCGTATGGATAGCGCACGCTTGATTGCGTGTGCTATATCTTCTATCCGCTCTTCTGTTGGTGATTTTAGAGTAATGGTTCGAGAGTTGGGACGTGTTGTCTTGTACGTGCGCAATGATCCTGCTTTTAAAGATTTATATTCTGTTTTTTTTCGAACGCTTATTCCTTTTTTAAGGCCTTTGACTCAGCTATTTACTCAAGCAGAACAATTCCATTATATGACTTTAGCTTCCCGAACAAGGAGTCTAGAGACTTTTTGTGAGGCATCTGAATACTTGAAATCTAGTTTAAAAGATCCTTATCTGATTGGTGTCAACGCGCGTCTAAAAAGACAACTAGAGCCTGCGCATGATCCTATAGAATATATAAGTTCATTGAGTCCACAAAGCATGTGTCCTGTCGATCTTTATTTATATATTTTAGAGGTGGGTGCGCAGCCAATCATTTTAGATTCTCTTGTACGAGATGCAATAGATAGCACCCCACCTGATATTAGGGATAGGCGCTATTTTTTATTGTGGCAAATTTATTCTGAAATTTATAGAGATCTTGATCCTGCAGAATGTCATCGTAGATATGCAATGATGACTGATTTTTTTGAAGCAAAAAACAGACTCTATGCTTATGCTTCATGGGCCCGTTTTGCATATAAAAAAGGCGAAAAAGAGTCTGCTTGTCATATTTTCAATCAGGCTCTTGATAGGGTTGAGGCTATACAGCATCGTAAAATACATCTAATGCTGGCCCTTTTGTATGCAGAAATAGCGGATCCTGTACGATCGCTGTTTCATGTGGAAAAGGCCATTGAGTGTATATCAATTAGTGATGTTCATATAACAGTTCTTGCAATTGCACATGTTTTTCGTCATCTTGGATTGTCAGCAGATCTTTTCATTGCTTTTTTAAATGGATCTTTTAGTACAAATCAGGAGATTCATTTTGCTTGTATTGTGTTTGAGATGAAGTCTGGGCGCTTGGATAGAGCCCGTGAATTGAGTATAAAATATTTAGATCTTTATCCTGAAAATCCTAAAATTCAGTGGCTGTGGTTGTTTTTACATAAAAATGTGGTTCCAGAGTCTATCTGGTTAGAAAAATGTGCGCAGTTTTTATCTGCAACGCCACGTTCTGCGGAAATTTTAACGGAGTATGCTTTACACCTGTTGCGCGAAAATAATCTTCAGGAAGCATTGTTTTATGCAGAGATGGCTAGAAGAAGTTATGACAAAATAAATGGAGACGCTTTGATCGTATGTCTTTATTGTCTTGTGCGCATGCAGGCCCCAGAAGAGCGCTATGCACACCTTTTAGCTGAGCTTATGCCTTTATGGCTTAATGATATTCATGTCGTTTTTTGTTGTGGGATTTTCTGGAACATATTTCATATTTCCCCTGGTATGACAATCTATGATACTTTCCGTCTCATTCGTAGTTATTTTGAAGAAAATCAAGACTTGAATTTTGGATATTGTATTCCTGATGTTGCCTCGGAACCCATAGATGTTTTTAAAGGATCGTTGATGAAAATGAGGTGTCTTTTTTTGTAGCAGACATCTTTTTAAATTTTATACCAAACACGGAAAATAAATTTATATTTAAGCAGCGTCACAGCGCCGAAAATCGACGAACGCAAGTGGCATCGTATTAAATCAATACTATGCCACTTGCGTTCGTCGATTTATCGGCAGCTTTCATGCTGCTCAAATATGAATTTATTTTCCGTGTTTGGTATTATACCAAAATGCATAAAAACAGAGTTTTAATAATTGGGCGCAAGATGTCTATTGACGGTAAGAGAGTCCAGTGGTATGAAGGGATAAAGAATTTTGTGGAGAGCTGATATGGAAGAGAGTATCAAGTACGTCGGGAATTTATTTAAAGAAAAGCGTAAAGAATTGGGGATATCTCTCAAAGAGGCAGAAAATGCTACCTCTATTCGCTCTGGATATTTGGAGGCGATTGAAGAGGGTAGGGTCCACGAATTTATTTCTGGTGTGTACGCTCAGGGTTTTATCAAGCAATATGGCTCTTTTCTTGGGATGGATGTGGAACTTTTAAAAAAAGAACATCCAGAGGCCTTTTTTGTGCATACGGAAAAGCATGAGTTTTCCTACGGTATTGGAACTCTAGAAGTGCGTGGAAGTATGGGGGGCGGGGTTAAATGGTTACCTAATCTTCTTTGGGCTCTTGTCTCTGTGCTTGTGCTAGCAGCGGGCTGGTATTGTGCAAAGTACTTAGGGATTTTATGACGGATGGGTTTACAAACCGTTTAATTAAAGAAAAATCCCCTTATCTTTTACAACATGCACACAATCCTGTCGATTGGTACCCTTGGGGCAAAGAGGCTTTTGAAGAAGCTGTGCTTCAAGATAAACCGATTTTTCTCTCTATTGGCTATGCAACATGCCACTGGTGTCACGTGATGGAGAGTGAGTCTTTTGAAAATCTGGAGACGGCAAAGTTGCTCAACGATACCTTTGTTAACATTAAGGTGGATCGGGAAGAGCTTCCTGAAGTGGATAGTGTGTATATGGATTTTGCGCAGGCGCTCATGGCTTCGGCTGGTGGTTGGCCCTTAAATCTTGTGTTGACTCCGGAACAAAAGCCTTTTTTTGCGATTACTTATTTGCCACCTAAGACGCGTAAAGGGCTCATGGGTTTGGATCTTTTTACAGAACATATTCAAAAGCTATGGCGCAGCGATCAAAGAGAGCATTTGATAGAGCAAGCAGATAAGCTTGTAGATTTATTTGCAACCTCTCTTTCTACCGTGGGCAAGGAAATGCCAACGGAGGCTCATATTCTTCTTTTTATAGAGACGCTTTTGGATGAGGTGGATCCTCTGCATGGAGGAACAAAGGGGGCGCCCAAATTTCCGATGGGCTATCTTGCCTTATTTCTTTTGGAGCACCTGCGGCTTAGGCAAGATAGTCGGGTGCTGTTTTATGTTGAATTGACATTGAATAAAATGGCGCAAGGTGGGATTTACGATCACGTTTCTGGGGGGTTTTGCCGCTATAGTACAGATGCTGTATGGATGATTCCACATTTCGAAAAGATGCTGGCGGATAATGCGATTATAGCCAGAGCGTACCTAGAGGCTTCAAAGTATACGAAAAAAAATGATTACCTTTTGATTTGCCAAGAGATTTTGGACTACCTTGTCCGTGAAATGCAGCTGCCCTCTGGGGGATTTTGTTCGGCTGAAGATGCGGATATCGATGGAAAAGAGGGGCTTTTTTATACCTGGACTCAGGAGGAAATAGCCTCCTGTTTTAATGAGGCGGAGTCAGAGCTGTTTTGTCACTACTTTGGTGTGACCTCGAAAGGAAATTTTGACGGGCGCTCTGTTCTTCATATGCCTTTCTCCTTACAGGAGTATGCGGAGGCTACAGGGGTAGCTCCAGAAAAAATACAAGATGTGATTTCGCGGGGACGCTCTTTTCTTTTAGAAAAGCGGCGTACAAAAAAACAGCCCTTTAAGGATGATAAGGTCAGTGCTTCTTGGAATGGTCTTGTTATTGATAGTCTTATTCATGCAGCTACGACCTTGGGTAGTAGCGCTTATGAGGAGGCAGCCCTCCGCTGTGCTGGGTTTATTAAAGAGACGCTGTGGAAAGGGGGGGAGCTATTTCATCGATTTAGGGATGGGGAGACAAGGTTTTCAGGTGGGCTTGATGACTATGCATTTTTAAGTAAGGCGGCTCTTAGTCTTTTTACCTCTGGATGCGGAACCTTGTGGCTTGAGTGGGCGATAGAGCTTGTTAATAAAATAGATGAGATTTTCAAGTCTCCTCAGGGCGCTTGTTACCAAACAAGTGCATTTGAGATATTGCCGATTAGAAAATGTGAGTTTTATGATGGCTCCGAGCCCTCTGGGAATGCTGTGTATGCTGAAAGTTGTATGCGTCTTTACCAGATCACTTCTGATGTCAAGTATCTTAATCAGGCAGAGGATGTTTTACGCGCTGTGTCGGAGTATATGGAGGCCTATCCTCTTGGAGCTTCTTATCATATGAGTGTGCTCCAAAGGTATCTAGACAAAAAAGCTGTGACTGTTATCGTTGCTTTAGATGAAGCTTTGTCTTTAAAGGAGAAAATTAGACAGCGACTTGGGAGTCTATTTTCTTCTTATACAGAAGTGATATGGAAACCTTATGGAGAAAAACAGATCGATCTCCTGTGTCATCTAGAGGGCAGGGATGTGCAAGAGAAAAAAACGACAGTGTATCTCTGTGCGCAGGGCAAGTGCCTCTTTTCTTCAAATGAGGAAGAATCAATTTTACGCGCGCTTGAGGAGCTCTAAATCATGCTTGTTGCAGAAACATTGGGCGAATACCAGTTAATTAAACCTTTAGGAAGTGGTCCTTTGGGATCTACTTTTATTGCAAGGCATCGCTTTTTGCTAAAGACGTTTGTATTAAAGATACTTCCTGAAGAGTGGAGTCTCGAAAAAGAATTTATGCACCGTTTTGAAACACAGGTGCGCGCGCTCTCTCTTTTAGATCACCCTAATCTCATTCGGCTCCACAATGTATGTAGCGCCTCTGGAAAGTATTTTCTTGTAACAGAGTGTGCTCAAGGGTCAGATGGGGAGGCTTTTTCTCTTGCAGAATATCTACTTTCCCATACGCTTTGCGAGGAAGAGATAAAGGAAATTGTAGAGCAGATTGCAGATGTTTTGGATTACTTGCATGGACGCTCAGAGCCTTTAGCTCACCTTAGCCTCAAGTTAAACAATATTCTTGTAGGAAGTGTGGAAGGCAGGCTCCACATCCAGCTTTCCGATTGTGGTCTTTTGCCTATTATAGGAGCCCATGGATTTTTGACACAGGCTTATCAAACAGTTGGTAATGTTGTTGATGTTAATATGCTATCTGAGCTCCAACGCTCATTTTTGCAAAACTATGCCTTTTTGGCTCCGGAACAAAAAGATCTTTATGGAAATCATAAACCGGGTCCTTCAGCGGATATTTATGCCTTTGGGGTGCTTGTATATTATCTTCTTGTAGGCTCGTTTCCGGAGGGGATGTGTGCGCCACCCTCTTCATATCTAAAGCCGTCTGCAGCACAGTGGGATTGGGACCTGCTCGTCTCTGCTTGTATGCACAAAGATCCAGAAAAGAGACCAACGCACCTAAAGGCTCTACTGTCTGAAATTGGCTCTTTTGAAAATAGATCCTTAAAAGCTGTATTAAAACCACAAGAGCTTGCACGCCCAGAGTATGAACCAGACCCTGGAGCTATTTTTCACATTGAGTCTTCTGTTGGAAGATATCAACCTCAAGAAAAGCAGACAGCGACAATCCAGCCTCTTTTGACCGAGATGGTTGTGATTCAAGGGGGCTCTTTTTTACGTGGAAGTGCCCAAGGGGGGCGCGATGAAATCCCGCGCCATGCTGTTCATATTGACCCTTTTGCCTTAGATATTCATCCTGTAACCAATGAACAATTTGTCCGCTTTTTAGAGACGATGGGCGGAGAAAAAGACGTGCACAATAATGACATTATTCGGCTCAAAGAGGCGCGCATTAAAAGAAATGCAGGCAAGTTGCACATTGAATCTGGTTATGCTAAGCACCCTGTTGTTGGCGTGACATGGTATGGAGCTGTGGCGTACGCTAAATGGGTAGGAAAACGCCTTCCAACAGAAGCGGAATGGGAGCTAGCAGCATGTGGAGGAGTCCCTGAGGATCTCTAACCAACAGGAGAGAGTATCGAAAAAATGCAAGCGAATTTCTTTAGTTCAGACACAACGCCTGTG
>CAMFJP010000065.1 GCA_945957075.1 uncultured Chlamydiae bacterium | reverse complement strand
TTCCTCTACGTCTCGTGGGCTCGGAGATGTGTATAAGAGACAGCCCCAGCCCCAGAAGGAGTAAGGAATTTTGTCACCATTGAAGGGGGCAACAGTAAACTCACAGACACGCTCGCACGCACGCTCCCGATTACATACAACATGCCTCTTACAAGTATAGAAAAAACACAGGGAGGCAAATATCTTTTAACATTTCAAGATCATACCAACGCTCTCTACGACATTGTCATATTGGCAATCCCCTGTTCCTTATATAAAACCATTCACTGCAAAGATAATGTCATTCCAAAAGAGCGCAAACACCTTCTAGATAGTATGCAATGTGGCTATACCACAAAAATCCTTGCCCCCCTAAAAGACGGATCTCACCACCTAAAAACCGCAATCGATCACAACACCATCGCCTGGGCACAAGATAACATCCTCACCCTCTACTATATAGAAAAGCCCGATCTGTTACCGGTAGAACCCTTCTTTGCATCAAAATCAAAGATGCTAAAAACAGCTTTTGAATTTACGCCCCCTCATGCCATAACCCATGTAAAAGATGAAACCTTTTGCACCTACAACAGCTCTATTACGCATAACTGGCCACATGATCCCTATGCACAGGGCTCTTATTCCTATATCGCACCCGGACAAGAAGAATTAGAGTATGCCTTCGTAGAAGAAGAGGAAGAAAAGGTCAAAGCTCCTTTTGCATCTATAAATCGCAGTTTATATTTTGTCGGCGAACACACCTCTCTAGGTCCACGCGGCACTATTGAAGCTGCTTGCGAATCTGGCGAACGCATCGCTAGAATTATCACAAAGCGTCACTATGAGTAAAGACAACTACACTACTGCCTTAGAAACACTCTACCGTTTTTGCCAACCCCCCTCTAAACAGCCGAGCCTGTCTACGATGCAACAGCTATGCGCTATATTTAGCCACCCCACATTCCCCACAATTCACGTCGCCGGAACAAATGGCAAAGGGTCCGTATGCACAAAACTTGCCTACTCTCTTAGCAAAGGAGGCTACCGCACAGGGCTCTACACATCCCCTCATATCTCCTCATTTCGAGAACGCATCCGCATCGGGACCGCATATATTTCCGAAGAGGAAACAAGCTACCTGCTCAATAAAATATATAAAATGATTCATAAGCATGAAATAAAACCTACATTTTTTGAAATTACAACCCTACTTGCATTTCTCTATTTTCAGCAGCACAATATCGATATCGCTATCATAGAAACAGGCATTGGAGGACGCTACGATGCAACAAACATCATCACCCCCCTTGTCTCTGTGATTACAGCAATTGGATTTGACCATACAGAAGTACTAGGATCCTCACTAGATGCCATCGCGCAAGAAAAAGCGGGCATTATCAAAAAAGCCGTTCCCGTTGTCTTAGGCCCCGATGCACAGCGCAAACCTATCATAGAAAAAGCGAAAGAATTACATGCACCCATCTACCAAAGCACACAAAGATACGCCGATTTTGATGAAGAAAATACAGACATTGCAACGCTAACACTTAAAATCCTAGCCCCTACATTTCCCCTATCCACCGAAGCTCTCGAATATGGATTGCACACAACGCCCCCCTGTCGCTTTGAAAGTCATTTCTTCCATGATCACACCATAATATTTGATGTCTCGCACAACGCACATGGATTTACAAAGCTTATTGAAAGACTTAAAAGGGCCTATCCCCACCTAAACTACCGCTTTATTCTCGGATTTTCCAAGGGAAAAGACATTGCCTCCTGTGCGCTCCTACTACAACATGAAGCCCATTCTATCCACTTGATCAGCAGCCCACACCCGCGCCTTGCTAAAGCTACGGAGTTACACCCTTTCTTTACACAGGCCCCCTGCCCCATCCACATCGAAACCGATATACCAAGTGGCATACATCACGCATTACAATTAGCCCAAAAAAACCAAGAACTCATCATCATTGCAGGCTCTTTCTTCATCATGAATGAGGCAAAAAAAGCAATCCACCTCCCCACCACAGAAGATAACGTGTTAGCCTAATACTAAACATAGACAATACCTTCACATTTGAGCAGCTTTGACGCGCCCAAATATGCATTTATTTTCCGTATTTGGTATTGCGCAAGAGGTCTATTGTTGTTTAACGAAAATTCATTCGGTACGCTTCTACCATGAGAGGATCAATTCTTCTTGCTGCCTGAAAGTTATACTTCCCACTCTTAATATTGCTGATCATCACCATAGGAAGTTCTGTCACGCCAGAATGAATAAATTCATCGTTGCCAAGGTACAAGCCGACATGGGTAATTCTTGTTTTTCCAAAGAAAACAAGGTCACCCGGCTGCAGGTCTTCTTGTGTAACGGGAGTAAAGAGACCACACCCGGCCTGATCACGAGAATTGCGAGGAAGTTGGAGACCCATTTCTCTAAAGAGCATTTGCATAAAACCAGAGCAATCAAATCCATAAGAAGAGGTTCCTCCCCAAGTGTAGGGAAGTCCTAAAAACTTTTTGCTGAAGCTAAGCACTTCTTCCAAAGTTTTAAATTGAGGAGAAAAATCAACATCACCTCTTTGAATCCAAACTTTTTCGCCAGACAGGAGTTCCATAGAGACCCATCGCTCACCTGTATCAACTGTTTCATCTAATTTCACTCTAGAACCATAAGGAATCGTGAGAAGAGGCGGGTAGGGAGTTGTATCGGTTACACGATAAATACAAGCAAAAAGACTCTTGATAGGTCTTAGATGATCGCTGTTTTCATAGGATAGGTTAGTTACGAGCTGAGAGGACAACACCCACCCTTCTACTCCATCTACAGTTCTAATCTTAGACCAATCGCTCACATGGTCTATAATTTCCACAACACTTCCGTAAATAGCTTGAGAGTCTATTTCCGTATCTTCTTCTGGCTGAAGATAGATATTCACGACAGGACGGTTGATAAGTTCACCTATAAGAAGTCCAGGAAAATTTAAAAAAATCCCTGCTAAAAGCAATAAAATACGATGCATGGGGTTGTCTCCTTTCAAAAAGTAAAGGATGGATTTTATAGCAGAGAAAGTAAAAATGCAACGGTCATCAAAAGACCTCTCAAATGATATAACTTAACATGTTAAGTTATATCATTTGAGAGGTCTTTTATAAGATGCTCGGGGCGAGAGTCGAACTCGCACGGGGTTGCCCCCAAGGGATTTTAAGTCCCCAGTGTCTACCATTCCACCACCCGAGCAGGGACATACGCAAATAAATTCAAAAATTGGTTTTTTATCTTTACCGGACATTCGCATTCAGATTGAGCTGCTTCAGCGCTGCTTTTCTACTAGAAACTGCGACACCGGTTAGGGCAAATGCTCTATTTTTGAACTGATTTATGTATAACTAGATTAAAAAATGCGTATCCTCCGAATAAGTAAATGGAGCTACTTCAGAAAATAGACGGTGCATATATTTGCTTTCCCCTTCACCTTCTTGAGAAGAAACTTGCACAGGAGGCGGTTCAGAAGGAGTCTCTTCTTGCGAAGCCTGTGATGGTGGCGCCTCTACTAGCTCTGGTTGCTTATTTTCCGTCTCTTTTTCCTTATAACGGCTTAGCGTTTGTGATATTAGGGTTGCCGGTGGGGGAATTAGCGAGGTAAATACGGGAGGAAGAACGGGCGCTGGGGCCTCAGCTGATCCCTCTGTCTCTTCTACAGCTGGTTGTCTTTCGTCTCCACCACGGCGTCTACGTCTACGGTGCCGATCTCTTTTCTTACCCTCTCTTGGCTCATGGGCTGCAGGAGTAGATTCAGCTACTGCGGTCTCCTCTTCAACCTCTACAGGCTCTTTAATCGGTTTAGGGGGGGGCTCTTTTCCACCACCAATTTTAATCGCTTTATCTACACTAACATTCTTTAATACAACACGTGCCTCTTTAACCTCTACTACCTCGTAATCACTAACAGGCACAAGAAAGCTTTTTGGTTTTTCTAAAGAACGGAAGAAAAAAGAATGTCCAAAAGAAACAACTTCAACAGCATCGACTGAAAATTCTTCAGGGCTTCCTCCACCACGGCTACTGCGTACAATAAGGCGGTAACCCTCTTTAGGGGTAATAATGGTCTCTATGATGGGCTCTCGTGTAAAATGCACGGTGTCAATTCCTATTTATTGGCAAGATGCCATGTACTTGAGAAGATCTACAACGCGGTGGGAATACCCCCACTCATTGTCATACCAAGCCACTAGTTTATAAAAACGTTTATTTAACGCCCAGCGCCTTTATCAAAAATACAGGAAGCTGGATTTCCTATAAAATCTGAAGAAACAACCTCTTCATCGGTAAAAAGAACAATGCCTTTCATATCGCCTAAAGCAGCTTTATGTACACAGGCACATATTTCTTCATAGCTAGTATCCCTAGAAAGACGGACTGTCAAATCTACAACAGAAACGTCAGCGGTAGGAACACGAAAAGCCATCCCGGTTAATTTTCCCTGTACTGCAGGAAGACAAAGACCCACAGCTTTTGCAGCTCCAGTCGATGCTGGAATAATATTCATACTAGCTGCCCTTCCTCCTCTCCAATCTTTCTTTGAAGGGCCATCCACGCTAGGTTGCGTAGCTGTCAATGCATGCACAGTTGTCATCAACCCCTCTTCAATGCCAAAATTATCTAAAAGAATTTTTGTAAGAGGTGCGAGACAATTTGTTGTGCACGAGGCATTTGAAACAACATGATGTTGTTTGGGATCAAACGATGTATGATTGACGCCCATGACAAAAGTCGGCACATCGCCCTTTGCTGGGGCTGTAATGACAACATGCTTTGCCCCTGCGTCAATATGCCGTCTAGCGTCTTCAAGCTGTGTAAATAGGCCAGTAGACTCAATTACATAGTCAACCCCTAATTCTTTCCAAGGAAGACGAGAAGGGTCTCTTTCGGACACCACGCGCGTCTTACGCCCATTCACAACAATAGCATCGTCTTTCGCTTCAACTTTCAATGTTTTGGGAGATCTATGTACGGAATCATGCCTTAAAAGGTAAGCAAGATTATCAGCCGGGACAAGGTCGTTAATTGCGACAATTTCAATATCTTGATGCTGCTCGGCTATAATACGAAAAACAAGTCTGCCAATCCTTCCAAAACCATTAATAGCAATTTTCACAGTCATAGGGACTCCCGATGTTTAGACTAGATATATTCAATAATACACATAGGAGCGTTGTCTCCGACGCGCCTTCCGGTTTTCAGTATCCGTGTAAACCCGCCTTGCCTTTCTGCAAAACGCGTAGCCAGCTCACCAAACAGTTTGCCAATCACGCGACGATCTGCATTATAAGCACTAAGATTACCGGCCTTTACATCACGAGCCTCTTTAGGAGATAAGGTGTTATAAGTAATCATCATCTCTGCAATTGCTCTTCTTCTACTTGCAAGCGTATTTTCCTTCGCAAGAGTAATCAAACGATCCGCATGTCTTCTTAACTCTTTTGCCTTAGTTATGCTCGTTTCCAATCTACCCTCATCCACAAGGGACTTAAGCATATTCGCCAACATACAACGACGATGCGAAGCCGTACGCCCTATTTTAAAGGTGTGTTTTCTGTGTCTCATCTCACTCCTTCCCTCTTGCACGATCATATTCTTCGATAACTGTCTTTACATTCTCTCTTGTGATGCCAAGTCTTGCAAGGTCCATTCCAAGGTGTAAACCCATTTCTTTGAGCTTAGCATTAATTTCATTAAGAGATTTTCTTCCAAAATTTCTAAACTTCAGCATTTCCGATTCAGGCATGATCACAAGTTCAGCGATAGTTCCAATACCAGCGCCCCCAAGGCAATTGGTAGAGCGGACAGAAAGCTCAATATCTCCAACTTTAAGAGCCAATTTTGCCATCAAAACTTCTCTATCTGCATTCGATTCTTCTTGGTCCTGATCAAAAGAAAGCATATGAGCTCTAACATGGTCTAGATTTTCGAATACACGAAAATGGAGCATCCCAATATGCGTTGCAAAAGCAAGAGCCTCTTCTGGAGCAATACGACCATCGGTTGTGACTTCAAGTACCAATCTGTCATAGTCGGTATCTTGTCCAACACGGGTATTTTCTACATAATAATTAACCAAACGAATAGGAGAAAATGCGCTGTCGATAACAATCTCATCAACACCCTTATCCGCAATCACGTGTCTTTCTGAAGGCACATACCCTCTTCCAATCGCAACACGCAACTCAACTCTACGCGTCATAGGCTTTGTCACTGTAAAAATAGTCATTTCTGGATTCACAACTTCAAAGTCAGAAACCATAATGAGATCTTTTAATGTAACCCTGTATTGTCCGCCATTTTTTTCTATTTGATCTGCTGTAATATCCAAATGAGTTGTTAGCGTTTTGGGCTCTCTAGAGCGCGCTTCATCATCTAAAGGCAACTTACGAAGCAACGCACCTTTTAAATTCAAAATAATGTGGGTCATATCTTCAATAATGCCCTCTACCGCCATGTACTCGTGCGATATTCCTTCGATCCGCACAGAAACAATCGCGGGCGCCTCCATAGAGGTCAACATAATTCTCCTCAGAGAATTACCTACTGTATGACCAAATCCTCTCTCAAAAGGTTCCGCTATAAACCGTGCATAGTGCGCTTTGCGGCTTCCTTCATCGAGCTTTATCTTTTCTGGCAATTCAAACTTGCCATACCTTACTGCCATGATCTATCTCTCCTATGATAAAGCGTTACACGCGCCGTCTTTTACGCGCTCTGCATCCATTATGAGGCACTGGCGTCTTATCACGAATAAGTGTAATCAGAAGACCTGCACTCTGCAATCCTCTAACAGCCGACTCTCTTCCTGCGCCAGGACCATTTAGATTTACTTCTACTTCGCGCATCCCAGATGCCATGGCTACTTTCGCAGCATCCTGAGCTGCAACTGTTGCAGCAAACGCAGAGGACTTACGAGAACCTGAGAAGTTAACTTTCCCTGCAGAAGCCCAGGAAATCACATTTCCTGCAAGATCTGTGATCGCAACGATAGTATTATTGAAGGTTGCACGTACATGAACGATGCCACTTGGCACATTGCGCTGTACTTTTTTTCTAACGCGAGCTCCCACCTTCTTTACGGCGCCCTTTTGTAGTTCTTGCTTAGCCAAACCTCAACTCCTTAGATTACTTTTTCTTGTTGGCAACTGTTTTACGCTTTCCTTTACGAGTACGAGAATTCGAACGCGTACGCTGTCCTCTAACTGGAAGCCCCAGGCGATGTCTCATTCCACGATAGGAATGAATGCTAATCAACCTTTTAATATTTCCCTGAATCTGCCGACGCAAATCTCCCTCAACAACATATTCTGATTGGAGTATTGCATTGAGTTTTGCAATATCGCTTTCTGTAAGTTTATGAGCTTTCATATTAGGATCTAATCCCAATTTATTTAAAACCTCATTAGAAAGCGCACGTCCTACGCCATAAATGTATGTCAGGCTCACTTCTAAACG
This sequence comes from uncultured Chlamydiae bacterium, assembly GCA_945957075.1. Taxonomy (GTDB): domain Bacteria; phylum Chlamydiota; class Chlamydiia; order Chlamydiales; family Rhabdochlamydiaceae; genus CAMFJP01. The sequence continues at coordinate 96 of CAMFJP010000065.1, read as the reverse complement.
CTTGTTGTCAGGGATATCTATCCCAATCACCCTTGCCATTTCCTTCTATCCTCTTTTGCAAAACAACGTAAAAACTAGCAGATTATACGTTTATAC
>CAMFJP010000064.1 GCA_945957075.1 uncultured Chlamydiae bacterium | reverse complement strand
ATGCACCCAGCTATGCACCAAGCAGCTATGATGCAAGCTCAACCACAAATGCCAGGCATGCACCCAGCTATGCCTGAGGGCCTACAAATACAAATGACTCGTGAACAATGGGCACAAGTGTTTCCACACATTCCATATGGGCAATTTGGTTAATAAAAACGTTTTGTTTGGTGGCTTCTTTATGGAGCCACTTTTTTTATAATAATGTCTTGATTGTCTTCGATGTGGTAATCCCAGTGCCAGCTAGGACGCGAGATAGGCTCTCTTATCAGGCGCAAAGAGCCATTAATTAAGGATGCTGTTACCTTTTCTCCATCAGCAACCTCTATCTGTAAATCTCCAGACAATGTGATATTCTCTGCATAAAATTCGCTCATGCCTTTCAGAATAATCTTGCAACACTCAAACCGCTTTGGCTCCTGGTTCCATAACGTATGCCACGCCGTCACCTGAGCTCCCTGATTGCAAACGCGTACATCTTTTAGGGTGCACCTACCCACCAGATCTCCATATTGCACAATCCCTGCGTCATCAATACATCCCATAACGTTATCTGCTGATATACACAAAGAACCATCGAGATATAAATTCTCGATATCTACCTCTGCAAGGTGCAGCTGCAATTCGCTCCCTTTTTTTATACATCCCCCACGCAGCTTAGCTGCAATAATGCTATACAAAGGACCAAGGGCTGGATGATAGGTAAAAAAAACAGACTCCTCGGCTACAGAAAAGCGGCAGCATACTTCTAAAAGCTCTCGTGCATTGTGCATAAAATCGATCATGCAACGCTCTGGACTTTCATAAACCACCTGTTTTTCTCCAGATAGACGCTTTGTGGTTGAAATTGTCTTTATCCGTCTAGCCTGGACAAGAAATGTTTTTTCACACGGGATCTCTTCGATAAAGCTATCTGCTATATTTTGCATCATCGATTCTAGTCGCGCATGTTCTCCACGGAAATTTAAAATAGCACCTGGAAATGGCATCCTAAGGGATGCAGAAAAAACAGCGTGCAGATCTGCGAATAAAATGTTTGTATTTGCTGGCAAAAAGGACTTATCTTTAAGGAGTGTGGTATCGCAATATTCGATATTTGTTAGCCTGTATCCTTTGCTATCTTGCGCTAAAACATTTACCCCTTCTGCAAGACCCTCTTGGCGCGGACACGACAAAAACCCAAAGGCTTTATTATGCATGCACCCCTCGCCTATAAAGGCAAGTAGTCCATAATCTGTACAAGCGATAGGATTATTGATTTGCCGTATTACAAGTTTGTCTTTTCCAAGTGCGCACAGCTTTGCAAATACGCCATAGTCACGAGCAAGCTTCCAGATGGCGCCATGCCCCCCGGGTTTGGTATGTAGCACAAAAGGCGCTTGCATACACCACTGCCCTGATCTATTGACAACGGGAACGGAGGGCTGAGAAAAAACAAAAAAACTTTCTTTAGGGCGCAAAAACCATCGCTTATTTTCACAAAGAGAAAGGATGTGCTCATGATTATCTTTTTCTTGAGATGTCATAAGAACTAGGGGAACTGTGTGCTGGACACCTGATACTTTATAGTAAAGATACTCAAGGGCCTGAAGATCAACGACGATGCGCTCTAGCAATGTTTTTCCCATAAAGAAAAGCTTTGCAGCTGGCAAAAAATGCCCTCTGTGCTCATCAAATAACCCGAGCCTATCTGCGGCGCCTCCAACAGGACATATTTGTGCAATGCGTGGCAAAGATAAAATGCCTGTTATGATTTTTCTTTTGACCGCAGAGCTTTCTTCGAAAACATCAATACTTTGAGGAATATGGTAAGAGGCTTTTTCTGTATCTATCGGATTTAGCGCTTTTAGAACACATGCTTGATACCCAAGAATACCCCCAATTTCCTGATAAAAATCCTCGATCTTACGAAGATCGCGCAATAAGCTCTCAAGAGAATGTAATGCTTTGTCTTGCGCATCAAACACAGGGGAATATTGCCCAATTGCAATCACAGAAGCAATCACAACCCTATCCTCTATAGGCCTTGTGTTCATATAAGAAACAAGCCAAGAAGAAGATTGTAAAAATGCGGCTACTTCCGGAAAGGTGTGCAACCAAAAGAACTTTTCTTCAGGGGTTCTGGGCTGTGCAAGATCGATGAAGGGGTCTTTAATTGTTAATGGCATAAACGCCAGAAAGTCCCCTATAGAGTTCCTTGTAATCGAGTCCATAGCCTACAACAAAATGGTTGTCTATGGAAAAAAGCACATAGTCTGGTTCATAAGAAATGTCTCTTGAAATACGTTTGGAAAGGAGGACAAGAGAGCGGATGCTTGCTGGTTGTTTTTCTTCGAGGCGCTGTTTGATGGTATGTAATGTATACCCAGAATCATAAATATCATCGACAAGAAGAATATGCTTTCCTTGGACGAGGCATGTCTCCAAGCCGGCAATACTAAGCGCGCCGCGCTCTGTGCCACGAGATCCATAACTTTTAGCTTCGACCCACTCGATGCGGCAGGGGATCTGAAGTGCACGGATAAGATCTGCTGTAAGGCAAAGCGCTCCTTTCATCACCATGACAATGGTTAATTCAGAGCCTGCATATACAACATCTAGCTTAGATGCGACCTCTTCTATCTTGTGTCGGATCTCGTCTGCAGGAATTAACAATTTCATGGCACTAGCCTCTGCCACTGAACGTACACCCATCTCCGATCAATTGATCTACATAGTTAATAAAGTAATCACTCTCTAAAAATCGTGGATCTTCGAGCATGTAATCATGAAAAGCAATTGTTGAATGCACACCGCCAATATGAAATTCTTTCAAAGCGCGCTTTGCAATCTGAATGGCTTCGGTGCGATCCTTTCCTTTTACAATCAACTTAGCGATCATAGAATCATAATAGGGAGGGATCTTATATCCGGAATAGCAGGCGCTATCAACACGAACATGTGGGCCACCCGGAGGGATATAATAATCAAGCTGACCTGGGGATGGTGTAAAGTTCGTTAACGGATTTTCAGCATTAATGCGCAATTGGATCACATGCCCTTGTAGGACAATGTCCTTTTGCTTAATCTGCATTTTCTGCCCCATGGCAATCTGAATTTGCTCGCGCACAAGATCGATACCTGTCAGTTCTTCAGTAACTGTATGCTCTACTTGAATACGGGTATTTACTTCCATGAAGTAAAAATTCTTTTTTTCGTCGAGTAGAAATTCCACTGTGCCCACAGAATGGTAGTGCGCAGCTTTTGCGATAGCTAAAGCGCTCTCTCCAATCTTTTTTCGAAGAGAAGGCGTCAAAACAGGACTTGGAGCCTCTTCAATCAACTTCTGTCTTCTTCTTTGAATCGTGCAATCGCGCTCACCAAGATAGACATAATTGCCATGCTTATCCCCCATAATCTGCACTTCGATATGCCTTGGGTTTACAATCATTTTCTCAAGGTAGACATCGGGATTACCAAAGCTTACCTCAGCTTCTGTCCGCGCTGCTGTAAATTGCCTTACAAATTCTTCCGGGTCATACGCAATACGAATCCCTTTACCGCCGCCGCCTGCAGAGGCCTTAATAAAAACAGGAAAACCCAAACGCTCAGCCTCTTTCAGTGCCAATGATCCCTCTTCAATCACCCCATTGGATCCTGGGATGACGGGGCATTTAACGCTAGCGGCCGTAGCTTTTGCCTTTGCTTTATCGCCTAAAAGGGCAATTGTTTTCGGAGAGGGCCCAATGAAATTCAAACCACAACTTTCGCAAATCGATGCAAATCCTGCATTCTCACTTAGAAAGCCATAACCTGGATGGATGGCATCGGCCCCTGTAATCTCACAGGCAGACAAAATATTTGCAATTTTAAGATATGATTTTTGTGATGGGGGCTCTCCTATACAAATGGCCTCATCGGCATGCAATACATGCAAAGCCTCTGCATCTGCTGAAGAGTAAACAGCAACGGTCTGCAGGCCCAAATCATGGCAGGCCCGAATAATTCTTACGGCGATCTCGCCTCGATTCGCTATTAAAACTTTTTTCATACAATACGAAACAGTGGTGTTCCAAATTCTACGGGGTGCCCATTTTCTACACAGACTTCACTAATAGTGCCAGAAATTCCAGCTTTTACCTCATTCATTACCTTCATTGCCTCTATGATACAGACAATACTACCTTCGGTGACTGTATCGCCAACTTTAACGAAGGGGGCATCTTCTGGAGAAGCTGCCAAATAAAAAGTCCCAACCATTGGGGAGGTCACAACCTTGCCGGGCTTTTTCTCCTCAGAAGGAGCACTTTCCAAAGACTCAACGATACGGGGAGAAGAAATCGCTGGAGGATGAAATAGCGGAGCTTGCATTGTCTCCCTTGCAGGCAGCTGAACAAAATCATCCTGCTTTTCCAAATGCAATTCAAAACCAGATTTTTCTTTAATAGAAAGCTTTTTAATGGATGCCTTTTCCATGGCCGCCATTAATTCTTTAATTTGTTTTAATTCCATTCACACCCTCTGAATGTAAGCGTGGGTTTGTGTGTCTACTTTAACGATATCTCCAGGCTCTATAAATAAAGGCACATCGACCTTAGCACCTGTTTCCAAAAAGGCAACTTTTGATGAGCCTGATGCTGCAGCTTTACCTTCGTAAGGTTCTGTTTTTACAACCATCAGCTCTAAAAACTGTGGAAGTTTTGCAGAAAAAATTGCATCTCCATAAAAAATCGCAGTAAGATCAGTCCCCTCTTTTAGATACTGAACAAGATCTCCTATAATCGTTCCAGGAACCAAAACGCGCTCTAAATTACCAACATCAAGAAATAAATAATCTTTACCTTCAGCGTATAAATACTCTAGGCAACGCTCTTCTAAGCAAACATCTTCAATTTCTTGCCCTGGCTTGAAATTTTTTTCGGTAATCTCATCTGTTGCCAAATTTCTCAGCTTAGCTTTAATAAATGCTGCGCCCTTTGCCACAGTAACTTTAACAGCAGACTCTACGCGATAAATCTTACTTTGAATCGCAATTGTCATCCCAGCTGCAATTTGATTGCTTGTAATCATACCTTGTTTCCCCAAGAGGCAATAAAAGAAGAAAATTCTAACAAACCAGTCACCTGCCTATGTTGTCCCGTCTGAAAAGAAGAAAGGCCACGCCCCCATAGCATCTGCACTGTGACGCATCCAAGCTCTTTTGCAGGCTCAAGATCACGCTCGATGCGATCTCCACACACAACAGTGTCGTGAGCTGACACGCCCAGCTCTTGACAGACAGTTTGATAAAGATGTTTTTTCTCTTTTCCCGTACAGACACAAATCTTACTAAAGAGGGTAGTATCAATACCAGCTTTTTCCATCTTTTGCAACTGGCATGTCAAGCGCCCTGATGAAACAATAGCCAGTGTGTGGCGCCTTTGCAAATCCTGCAATACACAGAGGGCATCTGGAAGCGGATGGACCAAAATGTCTTCTGTAAAGGGTGCGTAGACATACTCAAGTGCTTGCTCTAGGAATCGCTTTTTACAGCCATATTTCTCAAGTAGTTTCTCTATTGCCTCGCCAGCGTTTTCTGCAGTTTTATTGTACCCATAAAGCTCTTCTAAAAGCTGTGTAAAAGGGGCGGGAGAAAAGCCACACTCTACAAGGCGTGTAAGTGCCCTTTTTAAAGTGATCGGCGTAATACTCCCCGACGTATCGATGAGTGTATCGTCTAAATCAAAGATAATTAACAATTTTCATCAACTCTTGAGCTAATTTTTTAGGATCATGCCGAATCAAATTGCGCTTTAACAAATCCCGCCGACTTCCGGCTACAATCCCTCCTAAAAGAGGGGCTGCAATCACCCGCTCTTCATGCACATCGTTTTCTACAAGAGTACCCTCTTCAGAGTAAACCTCAATAAGATCAGAGGGAGGCTCTTGGTTATTCACGATAATAAAATCAAAAACATCGGCCCCTATATATTGCACAATCTCACGAAGATAATCGCTAACCTTAAACTGGGTTGTTTGTCCCTTGCGGTTCATAAGATTTGCAATGAAAGTTTTTTTAGCCTGAGTCTCCTTCAAAGCCTGACTTACACCATCCACAAGAAGATTTGGAATTAACGATGTATGCAAGCCCCCAGGACCTATAACAACAAGATCTGCATTCATAATCTCATCAAGAGCCCGTGGATTTGCTTTTGGGTAGGGCTCCAAATAAATCGTTTTATACCCCTCTTCAATCTCCTGAGAAAGGTAAATTTCACGTTCCCCTTCGAGGATTTTTCGACTATTTAGCACCATTTTTAAGCGCACTTGGTGTGTTGTTACAGGGATCACCTTACCCTTAATAAAAAGAATACGGCCCACCTCTTCGACCGCCTTCTCAAAACTTCCTGTAACCTTTTCAAGGGCAGACAAAAGTAAATTTCCAAAGCTATGCCCCCCAAGCCCCCCCTTTTCAAACCGATAATAAGGCAAAAATCGCGTTATTCTTGTTGTAGTGGAGTGAGGTACAAGAAACAGCCTCAAAACCCCAGGCGGCAAGACACCAAGCTCATCGCGCAAAATCCCCGTACTTCCCCCATCATCTGCCATGGAAACGATCGCACTAATGTCCACATCATAGTGTTTTAGACCCTGAAGAACTGTAAAATTACCGGTCCCACCACCTATGACAACAATTTTCTTCACTTGCCGCCCCTTAACCTGTCAATTGCAACCTTCATATCCGGAGCTGAAAAAAGATAGGTCCCCGAAACCAAAACATCAGCCCCCGCCTGGATGCACAAAGGCGCTGTTTTATCATCGATCCCACCATCCACTTGAATTTTAAGTCCCTCCATATGCATTTGGGACGCTAATCCCCTGAGAGTTTCGATCTTTTCGAGCACCTCAGGCAAAAAAGACTGCCCCCCAAATCCTGGCTCTACAGTCATCAAAAGAGCAAGATCACACAAGGGCAAATAACGCTCCAGCATAGACACCGAAGTTTCCGGAGAAATAGCAAGCCCAGATTCCACGTTGCAAGATCTAATATAGCGCAGCGTCTCTTCAATGTTTTCTGCAGCCTCTACATGAATAGTAATCCGATTGGCTCCCGCTTTAACAAAAGGCTCTATGTACTCAAAAGGATTATATATCATTAAATGAACATCCAAAAACAAACGACACGATCGACGCACTGCCGCAACAACCCGGGGTCCCAACGAAAAATTAGGCACAAAGTGCCCGTCCATAATATCAATATGCAGCGCATCAGCTCCAGCCGCCTCTACCCGCGCTACCTCCTGGGCAATCGCCCCAAAGTCCGCAGACAAAAGGGAGGGCTCAACAAAAATTTTACGCATCACGTTTCCTACAGCTAAACAAAACTCCCGAGAGGAAGGTTATACCAAAACAGAGAAATAATACAAAATGCCTATTGAAACATAAAAATTATTTAATTCATGTTACGCGAAAAAAGAAAAGAAAGCAGAAGGCTTGTAGCTGGCTGATAGAGACATGTCGGGGACAATGCCGGAGGACTTGTCCCCGACATGTCTCTATCAGCCAGCTACAAGCCTTTTATTCTCTTTTTTTATAGCTGCGTAACATGAGTTAAAAACATCAAAGCCATAGCCTGCAACAATCGAATCTATTATTTAACCTAATG
>CAMFJP010000063.1 GCA_945957075.1 uncultured Chlamydiae bacterium | reverse complement strand
ACACTTATGCGATCGTCGGCAGCGTCAGATGTGTATAAGAGACAGCTTTACAATGATACTAAATTTTTACGGTCTTGAATTTGAAAGCCAATCTAAAACAGTGCGCAAAAATTATTTATTTGGTCGCAAAGCACATAATTGGCTAAAAGGCACCCCGCAACAACCAAATCACAACTGGATGATCCTTGCACGGATTATACAGTCATTACACGAAGCTAATTTGACAGATGATGCTTACGCACTCGCCCATTTCTTAATAACCAACCCAGATGTACAACAGGCAGCTAAAGGAAGCGCTGCAGACGGAATCTGGCGCCAGCAATTTGAAGCACTAAGAGTCCCTAAAAGGATGCTCGAAGCAGAGCGCCAAAGAGATCAGTGGCAACAGCAAATGTATGAGCAACAAGAAGAAGCACTTGCTTTACAACAACCTTCTACAAACGCAACTCCGCCCCGACGTTATACAGGCTCTATCTCTCTCGACCCTTTTGCCATACACAAAGATCACGATCTGCCTTTTGGGCAACCACCTGATAAAGTCTACACCCTTCGCTATATTCTGGATTGTTTAAAACGCCATCAATTCCCAAAAGATGCTCATGGCAATATTGATTTTTCTTGGTTTTATTGGCTATTTCCAGGGACACAGCGAAGCAGAGCTTACCCCAATGCCCCGGTACTGACCTCAGAACAACTAAAGAATTTAAACCACATCTCATACTCAACAACATCCAAAATGATGAGATTTTTAGGATTTTATACGGGATCAGATGGAGGCGATTACATAATAACTCGCCCTTTAAACAAACACGGTGTCTGGTGGGGACGTCTTCCCCAACAGGAGGTAGCTAGATATACTAGCATGTGCTGCAGACTTTTGGAATCCTTAAATCCAGATCTTTCAAGAGGAAAAAAAGTGAGTCGGAAGGCATACACGTTTGCACTCTCTTTATTAGAATTTTATGACAAGGGATTAATCGATCGAGCAGCTGTACCCAAACAACACGTAGATTATTGGAGATCCTTCAAAGAAGCAGTGCGTTACGCGTAGCCTATTTGAAAATAGTGAATAGCGGGAAAAGAAATTGAAATCAATCCACGCAAACAAAAAGACGTATTAAGACCACCTCAATTGCGAAAGAAATCTATTGAGGCGTATCAAAGTCTTGAATGATAATGTCCATGATCCGTTCTTCGGAGAGAGTCCCCACGTCCAACCAACGGAAATCGGACTCTCTCCGAAACCATGTTAGCTGCCTTTTGGCATAACGCCTAGACGTCTTTTTAAACTCTGTCATGAAATGCTGAAAATCGGCCTCTGTTTGCGCAGAATCCAAAAATGCAAGCCCCTGGCGGTAGCCAATCGCTTTGGACGCTGAAAGATGTTCCCGCAGCCCCTCTTTGTCCAAACGGCGCAGCTCATCAATAAACCCCTCCTCGATCATCCTGTCGCACCTTTTTTCAATCTTTGCATAGAGATCTTGCAAAGAAAGAGCCAAAAACCAACACCTAAAGTCATACTGGGGAGAATCTAACAAAGGCTCTTTGACAAAATGGGAAACTGGATTTTTTGTAAGAGCAATAATCTCAAGCGCTCTAATGATTTTATGACGATCATTTTGTGTGATTGTACGCGCGTACAAAGGATCTAAACGCTGAAGCTCTGCATACAAAGCCTCAGCTCCTTTTTGCTGCATCTCTTCTTCTAAACGGGACCGAATAGCCGGAATCGAGGGCGGCGTTGTAGGCGGCCCGTACAGAAGCGCATGCACATAAAATCCGGTCCCTCCAACCACAATGGGAACCTTGTCTCGAAAAGCAATATCTTTAAGGACTCTTGAGGCTTCGGTATAAAAATCAAAAACACTAAATTCTTCATCCAAAGAAAGAAGATCAATAAGATGATGAGGAATAGAGCGCAGCTCCTCTTTAGAGGGCTTTGCAGTCCCAATATCCATTCCTTTATACACCTGCATCGAATCTGCCGAAACAATCTCTCCGCCCAAAACACCTGCCAAACGCAAGGAAAGCCTTGTTTTTCCAACGCCCGTTGGGCCTGAAATCACAATCACTTTCCGCTTTGGACCCTGCACAGGCAATTTTTGCCGCAAAGGACGCTGAAGTACGCAGGTCGACGCCTCTTCAAAAAGCATGCTCATGATAAAGCAGCGGTTATTGCATTACTTCTAGACGCACACGTCTTCCAAAGCGCGCACCCACTATCATAGCAATTGTGCGCAGCGCTTTGACAGTACGCCCCTGTTTTCCCACAACCCTTGCCACATCGTTTGGAGAAACCCGTACCTCAACCAAAGTCCCAAGCTCACCATCTACAATTTGTACATCTACTCCCTCTGGAGATTCGACAAGATTCTTAATGAGATATGCAATAAATTCCTTCATAGTGTTTAACCTTGTAAAAATAATAGTTTGTTATTACTCATGCCATGCACACGGGCAGTCTATCATGAAAATACTTTTGATGAAAGACACTCAAAATCACAAAACTACAAAACCAAGATCTGGAATACGCAAATCAATAGAAGATGCCGAAACATCAAGCATCCCCGAAGCCTCCAGTTGCTTGTAACATCCCCACCCTTTCTCATAATTTTTTGTTCCTAGGCGCAGCCTCAAAGGGTGTTTTCCTTTTAACGTCACCACGATCTCACGCCTGCCATAGCTCCCCTCATAAGCGCGCGATACATCCACAGTCTGCACGCGCTCTTTTCCAATCACCTCTAGCACCGACTGCGCTAAAAAAAACTCCTCTGTAGCAACAGGCGCATCCCACCTTGTAAAGTGCCATTTGCCCATGCACACCTCCGGAAGATTTTTCGGTGCCATAAAGGGGTATATTGGAAAAACATATCCCTCTGCATCGATTCCCATATTCTCATAATCAGCAACATAGGCAATAGGCCGGCGAAGCATATACTCAACAGCAAGCGTCGAGGGGGCCACTTTCTTTATATGCACCCTTTTAATAAGCGGCGATAAGAGAAGCTGTTTTTGGGCCCATTTAAGATCGATATCTTTTAACATCGAGCGGTTATCTACAGAAAATCCAAGTAGTTGCTCAAGATACAAAGAGGGTAGAAAATCCACACCATTTGTCACATGAATCAGCCGCGATGCTGGATACCCTATTTTTTTTGTTTGATACAAAGAAATGACCCCTCTGCCTATAAAAAAAAGACAAGAGGTTGCAAGCATAGAGAGAGTCACACACAAAAATCCGCGCAAAAAAGAAATAGAATTACCCACAAACCATCACATCCCCAATAGAGGTAATATCGCCAGCTCCCATTGTAATTAACACGTCGCAAGAATCAAGTCTTCTGCGCAGTACATCAACAAGCAGATCCCTTGGAACATAATCCACAGAACACAAAGCTGCAAGCGCCTCTCCCGTGACCCCTTCAATCGGGCTTTCTCCAGCAGCATAAATATCTGTAATGACAGCGCCATCTGCCAAAGAAAGTGCCTCTTTAAAAAGATGCATACAATCCAATGTACGCGTATAGCGATGAGGCTGAAAAGCTACAATCAAACGCTTGTTAGAAAACATACAGCGCGCAGCGCGCAAAGTTGCTGCAATCTCTGTGGGGTGATGCCCGTAGTCATCATAAATCAAAGCCCCCCTCCACTCCCCTTTTTTCTCAAGACGCCGCCTCACCCCCTGAAAAGTAGAAAGCCCCTCTCGAATCCGCTCTTCTGGAATACCAAGAAGAAGACAAAGAGTAAACACAGCCGCAGCATTGAGTAGATTGTGATCCCCAAGCAACGCAGTTGTAATATCTTCATAACACACATTACGAAAAGTAAGAGTAAATACCCCCTCTTGATTCTTTGTCACCCTAGCATCAGCCTGTGCGCTAAAACCATAGCTATATCCTTGAAACCCCATAGATGCTACATCATCTTTACAAAACACCAAAGGCCCTGCAACCTGCTCTGCAAAACGCGAAAATCCAAGCCGCAGATTCTCTAAAGAGCCCCAGTAATTCATGTGATCCGTATCAATATTCGTAATAATAGCCCCATAAGGCCTATAAGATAGAAAAGAGCCATCACTTTCATCCGCCTCTATGACAAAGTAGCGCCCCCTGCCCAAACAAGCATTTGTCTGCAAAGAGACAAGAATACCCCCAATCGCAAAACTTGGATCCATCTTTGCGCACACAAGCACATGCGCTAAAAGCGCTGAGGTGGTTGTTTTACCATGCGTGCCCGCAACCGCAAGCCCAGCAGTCCCCTCCATTAGCCTCGCTAGCATCTCAGCTCTATGCACAAGCTCTCCGCCCCGGCTTAATGCAGCACCGCACTCCACATTCCCAGCCTGCACATCCCCACTATAGACAACACAGGCTCCGTCCGGCACCTGATCTGCGCTATGGCCTATGAAAACCCGGACACCCTCTTCTTGCAACTGCCGCACCACAAGCGCATCTTTGATATCACTGCCCGAGACAACATACCCTTTTTGTACAAGAATACGCGCCAAAGCGCTCATCCCAATCCCCCCAACGCCAATCAAATGAAATGGTGGTGTCATATTTGCTCTATAGATTATATATTCGGTATGATAAACAAAAATAAAGAAAAAGATCTAGAAGAGCGCATGCGCTCTCTTTCCATTTTTGAAGAGGATATCATTGAAAAGTTTGTCCTCTCCTCTGGAAGAGGGGGACAAAATATCCAAAAAACCTCATCCTGCGTCTATTTAAAACACCTCCCGACAGGCATTGAAATCAAATGCCAAAAAGAGCGCTCCCAAAAGTTAAACCGCTATCTTGCAAGAAAGCTTTTATGCGCTGAAATACAAGCCCGCATTTTACACATCAAAACCGAAAAGCAGCACAAGGCAGAAAAAATCCGCAGACAAAAGCGCAGACGAACACGCAAAATGCAAGAAAAAGTCCTACACGGCAAAAAACAAAGATCCCGGACAAAATCCCTTAGAAAAGCAGGGACCCAAGAGCTGTAATCAAAGGTTGAAATCGCGCATCCTCTTTCGCGCGAATAAGTGCCTGCCGCATGCCAGCCAGCCGCCCTGGAAGTACAGCAAGCTCTGCCGCCACATCCCCAAGTCCTGAAAGAGACACCCCCCCACCCAAACGCTCAATATACTCAGCATTTTTCCTCTGGTGATCATCGCTTGCATAAGGGTAAGGAAGCAAAAGACTTGGCACTGCAAATTCCACAATCTCTGCAACCGTCCCCCCCCCAGCACGGCATAGCGCACAATCCGCCGACTCCCAGGCCAAAGACATCTGGTCCTCAAAAGACTTTACACAGGCGCGCACCCCCCTCTTCGCATAGCAGCCCTGGACAAAAGGGATCATTTCTTCATTCCCAGTAAGATGAATCACCTGAAACTCCAGCCCACTTGCACACACAGCATCCACAATATTCCGGTTGATCTCCATAGCACCAAGCGACCCCCCAAAAACAAGAAGCGTCAGAGCCTCAGGATCAAGCCCAAAATACCGCCGCGCAATAGCCGCCCCCACACGCTCCTTTGCCCGCTCTGGCAAACGCACAAAACAAGGGGCCCCACGCACGCACGCACTAGCATCCGGAATACTTAGCGCTACAAGATCTGCCCACCTAGAAAAAAACCGATTAACCCTTCCAGGAACAGCATTCGATTCCACAAGCGCAATAGGCCGTCTACACAACTTTGCAGCCGCAAGAACAGGTGCTGTGTGAAAACTCCCAAATCCCACAACCAGATCAGGCGCAAACGAGCGCACACACCAAAGAGCCTGCACAAGACCAGAGCCTAACACCGCACAATCGCGAAAAAAATAGCGCGCCCGCAGCGGCGCAGCTCTAATTACTTGAAAAGGCAGTTTCCTGTAAAAACAGCGATTTTCCAATAACCCATGCCCTGTTAGCAGAACCTCTGACCCCATCGCCTGCAGCGCCTCACCAACCGCTTGCGCCGGCAAAAGATGACCCCCCGTACCCCCCGTTGCAATCAAGACCCTAGACATACTCTTTTCCTTGCCACACTCAAGATAAAACTAATTCCCATCGCATGCGAAAGAAAAGAAGACCCCCCTTGACTGAAAAAGGGCAAATTCGTCCCCTTACTTGGCAAAAGCCCCGAAACCACCCCTAAATTTAAAAAAGCCTGAAAGCAAATCAAAAAAGTGAAAATAGCAGCAAGATAAAACCCCTCAATACTCTCCGCTTGGGTTGCAAGACAAAAACCAGATGCCCCAATAAGAACATAGAGCACAATTAACCCAAGCATTCCTAAAAACCCCATCTCCTCCGCATAAATTGCTGCAATATAGTCACTACGCGCCTCCGGCAAATAATCAAACTTCTGCACACTTTCTGCAAGCCCACGACCCAAAAGACCACCAGAGCCCGCCGCAATTTTTGCCTGATAAGGCTGATGTCCCTTGCCTCGAATATCTTGTTCTGGATGTGCATAGGCCTGCAAGCGATGTGCAACATGCGGCATATGTAGCGCAGCCCCCACCCCACAAAGCGTTAAAACAAGCAAAGGCAGTCCCCAATACATCCAAGGCAACTTCGTCAAAATAAATAAAATCAAAAGAGTAAATAAAATAATTGCGACCGTTCCATTATCTGGCTCTATTAAAATCAGCGCCATCGGAATTGCAATCACACTAAGACGCCTTACAAAAGAGCGCCAAGACACCATCCCCTCAAGGGACACCATCTTATGCACATAATAAAGCGGTATCGCATACTTAACAAACTCCGAAGGCTGAAAAGAAACGCCAAAAACAGAAATCCACCTATGAGCCCCATTAATCTGTTGACCCACCTTTGGCACAAACGTCAAAATCAAAAGAAGTGTAAGAAAAAAAAGCAAAATACCACTGGATGCCACAATAGGGCGATACCCTATTTTCCACACACCCCACGCCGCAACAAGTCCAATGCCCACGTACACAAGCTGCCTACAAAAAGCATAATGCGTACTAACAGGCATCCGACGCTCTAAGACCTCCGCAGCCGTCGTATCAAAAACCATAAGTAGACCCATAGCCGACAAGATACATACACACACAATCAACGCTTGCGCAGCCCTGTTACCCATCCCCCTACCCTCTTATAAAAAAGACAATTTATACCACCAGAGAGGTTGAATCACAATAACAATAAGTAACAACTTGAAAATCAATCAGTTGAAAAAAATTACGAAAAATAATATTTTTACATTCAATAAACTAAACGAAATTGACTATTACTAATGAATTATGGTAGAATATACTATAATTTAATTTATTACGCCGGTTTATTTATGTATCCATTTTTTTCAGGCTATCCATTCCAGGCTTACAGCCCACCACCCGCAGCATTTCCCATATATCAACCGCAGTACTATGCGCCTCAGCGCCCACAGCCACAGTACTATGCCCCACAGCGCCCACAGCGCCCACAGCCACAGTACTATGCGCCTCAGCCGCAGTACTATGCGCCTCAGCCGCAGTACTATGCGCCTCAGCGACAGCCTCAGCGCTATGCGCCCCAACCTCAGCCCCAACCTCAACCTCAGCACGCGCCTCAGCGCTATGCGCCCCAACCTCAGCCCCAACCTCAACCTCAGCACGCGCCTCAGCGCTATGCGCCCCAACCTCAGCCCCAACCTCAACCTCAGCACGCGCCTCAG
>CAMFJP010000062.1 GCA_945957075.1 uncultured Chlamydiae bacterium | reverse complement strand
CAGAGCCAAGTTAATCCCAAAAAAAGCATTTATATTTACCACACAAATCTAATAACTCACGTTACGCAGCCGCTGGCTCTGCCGCATAACATGAGTTATTAACCTTAGCTTCGAATTTTTAGGCCCAGTAATAATGTTGTAGCCCTGTCATTGGATAGCCTCCAGCATAAGGAAAATAGGGCGCTGGCATAAATTGTGGCATGGGATGCAGTGGAGCTTGTGTTTGAATTCTATTTGTACCTCTTGGAAGTTCGCAATGATCAAAAGATACTCTATCTGAATCTGCTATGTCTGGGTATTCCAATAATTTTTGGGCATGATCTGGACCTCTTAGTTTGATTACTCCTATATTGGGATCATAGAGAAACCCTAGATCTTTACTTTCTTTTATATAAACCATGGCATGTCCTTTAACCGCCACTTTATAGGCGCCAGGAGGTAGATTTTCTATTTTTTGTATCTTTTGTTCTATGGGGTGGTGTTTATTAAATGAATGTCGCAGTATTAAAGAAGCACATTGATCTGGATTGCATCTAGCAACTTGCGCAGGTCCATATTGTTCCAATGCTTTTGCAAAATCCTCTCTGACATGATCGTGTCTATAAAGCAGAGGATGCGATGGGAAATTTTGTAAAAAAACAGCTTGCGTTGGCCCGCCTTTTTCAAAAATTTTCCCCACAGCACGTAGATGCTCTGTTGGGTTTAAGGCATGTTGTTTTGTTTTTAGATAAAGATAAATAAACCAATCACTTATGCCAGAACAGATTCCAGCATTGCCTAAAAAGTCTATTTGACCGGTTGGATTTCGTTTGCTGAGTTGTTTTATGTGTGCTCCTTGGGCAGAGAGTGGAATAGGGGGTTGTGTATAGAATTTGTAATCTTTTTTACGAGGTAGGTTTCTAGAGGTGACAAGAAAGTCTTTACCCACCATAAGCCGGTCTTTTAGACTTAACATGCGACATACAATGTGTTCAGCATGCATCGAACATCGTGTAGCGAATGGTGTTGCGCCAAGTAAGTTGGCAAGCTCAGCTATAATTTTTAGTGCTAGAAACTTTAAGGTGGCTGTGCACGTTTCAAAAATTATTTTTGCTTTTCCCCATGTCGCATATGATAATTTTTCTTTGTCACATTCTTTGGCAAAGGAAGGGTCCTGAGCCCAATGCTTTACTTGCTGCACATCGCTATCGCCTCGAAGAAATGTGTCGTGAGAGTCTCTGTTAACAACAATGTTATAAGCCGATAAAGATAATGACATAATAGAAACCTGTTTATTATTTCTGTTGTATTATAAACAAAAACGGTAAAAACATCTATTAAAACAAGTTATTAGTATAAAAAGCGTTGTTTGCAATTGTCTTGTAGATTTAGAGGGTAATTTTTAGATAATTTTACCCGATTTTAAAATTTTCCCTCTATTTTGCAAGCAGTTTGCTATGGAGTGTTAGCGCTAAATAGAAAGTTTCTGTTTGTTGTAAGGTTGTGAAAATCAGAGTATTGTATTTTTTATTTTTTGAGAACGGTATAAGTAGAGCCCGAGGGTGATGAACGGGATACTAAGGTATTGGCCCATGTTGAGCATGGAGTCTTGGGTGTAGAGGCTGATATTTTCTTTTAAGAATTCAATGAGAAAGCGAAAGGAAAAGAGAAGGGTGAGGCCGATGCCAGCAAGGGCTCCTGGGTGGAGTTGTCGCTTGCGGCGGAGCCATAAAAGGAATAAGAATAAAGAGGCGTAAAAGATAGCTTCATAGAGCTGCACGGGGTGTCTTGGGACTGGAAGACTGCCGTCTAGGGGTTTTCCAAAGATGATGGCCCAGGGCGCTGTAGATGGGATACCCAGAATTTCTTGATTAATGAAATTGCCGACGCGAATAAAGCAGCCGGCAAGAGGGGCTACAAGGACCAGAAGATCGAGAAGAGGGCGAAAGTTGTATGTTTTATAACGTAGGCAAAATAGCGTTAAGGCAAAGAGTATGCCAATTGCGCCGCCATGACTTGATAGTCCCCCCTCCCATACTTTCAAAATGTCTTGTGGGTTATGGAGATAGTGTTTAAGGGATTGATATCCTAAAATTTCTCCGATGCGAGCGCCTAAAACTCCTCCTAGGACAAGATGTGAGGCTAGCCGATCTAGCATTGGGCGCATTTCTTTGGGAGATAGGACGCATAGCACCTTGTAGCTGAAAAAAAATCCACATGCAAATAGAAGCCCATACCATAAAATAGGGCGGTTGAGGAGTGGTAAGGGGAAGGAAAAAACTTCAGGAGAGGGGTTCCAAACAATATGGGCTACGTGCATGGTAGAAGGCGAAAATAGGTGCGGGCTCCTTGAATGAGCGCAGAGCCGATGGTTACATCGATGAGGGCGCGTATGTCTAAGGGGAGTAGCCTTGCGCACAGGCCCATGCCGATCATAAGGGCAATGATTAGGTAGTAGCGAAGAGGGTATAAACGGCGGAGAGGAATGGGCTCTGCTTGTGCAAGAATGCTTTTTGTAATGCGTGTGGCGCTTTTTGCAAGGATGATCCTTCCTTTGATTAGTCCCAAAAATAGGCCCGCGATAATCAAAAGAAGAAGGGCGTTTTCCTTGCCAGAGGCGTAATGATATAGCCCTTTAAGAAGAGGCGATGGGGTGTATAAAAGATCGAGACACCCTTTGATGCATTGGATTCCTTTATAGAGCAGAAGGGCGCCTGCAGCAGCCCAAATACATCCTGAAATGAAAATAAGAGTTTTTTGTTTCATAAAGGTTTCTCTATTTGGATTATTTGTCTAGACGCATGGGCATAAGGACAAAGCGTGCTGAGGTGGAATCGGTGATGAGGCCTGGGCTGTAGGAATCTGTCGCTTCGAAATAGAGTAGCTCGCTTAGAATATGGCGTATGATATCGAGAAAATAGAGGGGGTTAAAGGCGATATCTAAGGGTGGGCCGGCGTAATGAATGGGCATATGGACTTTGCCTTCGCCAACCTCGCCATTCATCGCGTTAAGCTGTAGCATGCCGGGTGTAAAGCTAAAGCGTGCAGACTTGCCCTCTTCTGAAGCAAAAAGAGAGACCTGTCTTAGCAGCGAGGTAAGCTCCTCTTTATGTAGTGGAATGGGGGAGCCTTTAGAATCTGGGATGATATCTGCAACATCGGGATAGGGGCCAGCAAGCAGCTTGGAAATAAGAATAAAGGGGCCAATTTCTAAGCCGATGCGGTCTGGCATAAGATAAACAAATGCTTTATCGCCTTCAAGAATGCGAATCATTTCGTCTACGGTTTTAAGGGGAATTAAATAGTTTCCCTCTTGCATGTCAGCGCCTGGGATGGAAATGCGTGTCTGGGCTAAGCGTTTACTATCTGTTGCTGTACACAGTACAACATCGTGGCTGCAGTGCATAAAAACGCCGTTGAGAATGTGGCGTTCATCTTCCCTGGCTGCTGCAAAAATTGCGCGTGATAGGAGTTCTCTTAGATCCTCTGCGCCGATGGAAAATGTGGGCTCTGTGCGTAGCATCGCAACTTCTGGGAAGCCCTCTTTAGACATTCCTTGAATGCGGAAGTGGGAAGAGCCTGCATGCAGATGGGCAACTTCAGAGGAGGCGCAATCAATTTCAATTTGGGGACTTGTGAGCTCTCGAATTAACTGGAATAGCCGTTTTGCAGGCAGGGCAACAGCTCCCTCTGCAAGGACTTTGGCTTCGACGTAGGCTTTTGCGCTCACTGTAAGATCTGTTACTGTAAACACAAGCTGATCGTGCACAGCTTCTATGAGTACATTGGCAACAACCGGAAGAGAGGGGCGCGCTGGAACAATATTTTGGATTTTGCCGAGTAGGGTCACAAGCTCTTGTCTTGAAACGATGACTTTCATAGCTCTTTAGTTGCTCGCTCTATTATTCTTTTGTGTTCGCGCTCTTTGAGGGCAGCGCGCTTATCATAAGTTTTTTTACCTCGGGCCACGCCCACTCTGACTTTAGCATAGCCGTGGCTTAAATAGATAGAGAGAGGGATCAGTGTGAGCCCCTTTTCTTGAGAAAAGGTGTGCAATTTTGTAATTTCTTTTTTATGTAGGAGTAGCTGCCTGTCTCTTTTTTCTTCATGGTTGTAGATGTTTCCCATCCGGTAGGGGGCAATGGAGGCATTTTTCAAAATTGCTTTACCGTGGCTAATGAGGATATAGGCATCTTGCAGGTTGCCGCCGTGGTTACGTAGGGATTTAATCTCTGTTCCTAAAAGAATTAAGCCTGCTTCAAACGTTTCTAAAATCAGGTAGTCGTGAAGCGCCTTTCGATTGGATACAAGTTCATTTTCTTTTGACATAGGCCATATACTACATTACTAAGAGATAATACGCACGCGTAGGATATGCGCCTGTACATAGGCTGTGTTTTTGGGTGCATGTAGGTTGCTAGAGAGATCCACTGTCCCATAAGGGGGGATAGTCTCCGATGTGTCTATTATTTTTTTTCCTATGCCTTGTTTTTTTGCGTCTAAAAACGTTACTTCTATTTCCAGAACGTGCACATAGCAGGGGCTTTGATTTGTCATGTGTAGACGCATCTGTTTTTTAGCATTCCAGCTCGAATGTGTGGTGATATACTGATTTGGGTGCAGCGGGAGATCTATTGCAGTGTAGGCATTTTTGGCCCTGTTTCCTGCGGAAGAGGGGGCTTTAGAGGCGATCTGAAAATACTTTAAAGCATCCTGAGATCTGCCTTCTGCTTGTGCGATTTCACCCAGTGCATAGTAGGCTTCTGCTGAAGGAAGAAGAGAGATGCTTTTTTCTAGATCTAATTTAGCAAGGACGTAGGCTTTATCCTCTTTTTCTAGTAGACCTCTTTGTAAATAGAAATCAAAGTAGGTGGGGTTAAGCTCGATGGCACGGTCAAAAGAGAGAAGGGCTTCCTCTTTTTTTTTGAGCGTTTTTTGTGCGCGTCCTTGCAAGTCGTAGAAAAGAGCTTCATTTGGTTCTATCGCAATGGCTTCTATGGCCAAACGTTCTGCTTTATAGGGGTTGCCATTATCTAGAGCATTCCATCCTTTATCTAATTTTTCGTAGGCTGGGATATCTTGATGTAAGCGCTCTGTGGCCTCTGCATACTCTTGAATGCCCAGGAAGCCTCCTGGGGGGTATGTGGCGCTTGTGGCCTCATTGGCAAGCACTCTGTCTTCGGAGGGGGGGTGTGTTGAAAACCATACGTCAAAGGGCGAGTGCGTAGCCCCTTCGCTTAGTTTTAGAAATGTTTTTTGCAAGGAAATGGCGGCAGAGGGGTCATAGCCTGCAAGAACCATATATTTGATTCCATAGCAATCAGCTTCAAGTTCCGCTTCCCTGCTATATCTTAGGCCAATGAGTGCGCTGCCTATGGTTGATGTGTCCAGAAGCAGTGATCCGTAGGAGTGGTCTTTTAAAAGCTGTTCGAGTCCAAGAAGGCCAGCTTCCATAAGGACCCCGCGTTCAATAGCTTTTGCACCATGGCGTGCTGCACTGTGGACGATTTCATGAGCAAGTACAGCCGCAAGCTCTGCTTCGCTATGCAGCTCAATAAGTAGCCCTCGATTAATTGCAATTTTACCTCCAGGAAGGGCCCATGCATTAGGAATGGAATTATTTAAAATTACAAATTCGTAAGGCAAGTGAGGGCGATCGGAAACAGCTGCAAGTTTTGAGCCCACGTTTGCAATATAGCGCTGTAGTGTGGGATCTGTAACGTAATCTCCTCCTTGAGCCTGTTGCATAAAGTGGTAATTTTCTTCACCAAGGGAAATTTCTTGGGATTCGGAGACAAGCTGCCATTCTGTTTTCCCAGTTACGGGATTTCGTGTGCAGCCTACAAGGCAAATCGATAAGATCCACACCCATTTTAACATGTAAAGAATGTATATCAATTTGATGAAAAAAAATCTTGTAATTTAGAGGCTGTCATGGGATCTTTTACGCAACATGTCTGCTAAAAAAATAGGTGTAGTGATGAAGAGGGTGCTTTTGTGTTTGCTTGTGAATCTGTGTGTGTATGCTAGTCGCGTGTATTTGATTCCTTGTAAGGGTCTTTCTATGGAGCAGTTGACGGCGTTTCCAGGAACGGGCTTTGGTAGTGCGCCTTTTATTCATTTGAAAGCAGCTCTTGAGTCTGAGGGGTATGAGGTGTTTTTTTCTTCAGATGGTGTAAATATTGAAGACCCTATTGCCATTATTTCGTTTGGTCGTATGGACCACGCTCTTTTGCGAGAGCTCGGGCGTTTCCCAAGAGAGCAGTCTTTGCTTTTTTCTTTTGAGCCACCGGTTGTAAGTCCTAAGGTTTACAACCCCTCTTATACCTATGCTTTTGGGAAGGTTTTTGTTTTATGGCAGGATGTTGTGGATAATGTGCGTTATTTTAAGTTTCACTATCCTCAGCCGCGTTTATCTATGATTGAAAGTGAGATTCCTTTTAAAGAGAAAAAACTTGCGGCTCTGATCGCAGGCAACAAAAACTCTGTGCATGCGCAATCTTTGTATGCAGGGCGTTTAGATTTGATAAAGTTTTTTGAAAAAGTAAATCCTTCTGCTTTAGATCTGTACGGGCCTGGATGGGATGGGTTTTTGTCGTGGAAGGGGTGCGTATCTAGTAAATGGGAGACGCTAAAGCATTATAAGTTTGGGTTTTGCTATGAAAATATGCATAGTCAAAGAGGGTATATTACTGAAAAAATATTTGATGTAATGGTGTCAGGTTGCGTCCCCGTTTATCTTGGCGCTGTGGATATTACCGATTATGTACCAGCTACTTGCTTTGTGGACAGGCGCTCTTTTTCTTCAAACAAGGAGCTCTATACGTTTTTGGAGCGTATGGATGAAAGTACGCATGCTGGGTACTTAAAGGCGATTCGTGATTTTTTTGCCAGTGAGGAGGCGAAGTTGTTTTCTGTAGAGCATTTCGCTGAAGAAATTATTCGAGAGATTCATTTGATTGAAAAGATAAAAAAGTAATTTAAATCAAAACTATTTACAAATTAAAATTTAATTAGTATATTAAAGGAAAGAAGATGTTCTTTTCTTAGCTTTAATCTCTCTAGTTTTTGGAAAGGATGTGCTCTTGTAGCATGTATCTTTTTTGAACTAGCTTAGGGCGTTAAGCTTTGAATTCTTAGGGTACCAAGCCCTCTTGCAGAGGAGAAAGGATAAAGTTTAAGTGTCATGGACTCTTTATCCTTTCATCAGCCTAAGAAAAAAAGCGCGTCTTCTCCCCTCCCTTTAGACGATGTATAACATCGGCTTTTGGGAGGTTTTTTTTATCTAATATCCTGTATCATTACGTGCTGAAAACGACTCAGAGGTAATGATATGCGGCGCGTCTGTTTTTTTCTCATTTTGGTATGGAATGTTCTTTTTTCTGAAGAGGTGAGCTTTAGATCGCCTGGGGGGTGTGGAGAGCAGTTATTTGCCCCTCCGCATATTCTATCGCCAGAAGAGGTGTCCGAGGGACTGACCCATCGCTTTTTAGACGCTAGTTGGGTGTGCCTTGATGGGCATTTTCGTTTTGTATCGACACACACGCATATTTATTTCGAAGCGCAGTTTGGAGATTTTATCAGTCATTATGGAACGTGTGATAGGTCTCCACCCGTTGGCGAATATCTATTGTATACACAGCGTGCAATGGATGAGCCCGTTTTTTCTTTGATTACCCTTCAGGATCTGAAAGATATTTTACGTCAAAAGCATGCCTTGTGGTATACGGGGGCAGGGATTTCTTTGGGAGCTGGGGTTCCAGCTATGCAGCAGCTGAAT
>CAMFJP010000061.1 GCA_945957075.1 uncultured Chlamydiae bacterium | reverse complement strand
AACCAACTCCATGCTCCATGCGCCCCCTTTCCACAAGCAACACCTCTAAAAGTGACTCTACAACCCTAATCTGAGCATCTATCTGCCCCTTTAAAGACAAAAGCATCGATAACCCATCCGCAACCTCCCGGCAAGCCTGAACAATCAAAGCATTATAGACATAGACAGCCTCGTTATAAAAAGCCTGCGCTGCATCCAGCTGCGCCTGCAACCTCCCAGCTGTGAACAAAGGAAGATGCAAAGCCGGCTTAATCGACGCGCTATAATTTTTAGACAAAAACAGCTGATGAATATAAATACTTTCCCACCCAATAAGAGCCGCTAGATCTATATTCGGATAAAACTCCGTTTTTGCAACAAACACCCTATCCGCACAAGCCTCGACACGCGCCCTCTGCGCTGCAATATCCGGCCGTCTTGCAATAAGATCCATGAACACCCCTTGCGGCATCCCCACATCAAACACCCCAAGCGATCCCACATCGAACGCAAAAGACTGCCCCTCTCCAATTAATGCACATACAGCATGCCGCTTTTCTGCAACAAGACCCTCTAACATAGAAACCCTAGCACGCACAGAAAGCACATCCGTACCCGATGCTAAAACCCCCGTTTCCTTATCAAGCGCATGCTCTTTGCGCCGCACATGCACATCCTCTATCTGTTCTTTTAAAGACACCACATCCCGCATAAGCGCCAATTTTTCAAGATAGCCCTGAAGCTCTATATACGCCGCTGTAACAGAAGAAGCCAAAACAAGTTCTGCTTGCGCTCGCTCAGCACGCATCGCACGCACCTCACCCAAAGCCGCTTGCACAAGCGCCCGATTTTTGCCCCAAAAATCAAAAACATACCACACACCAATGCCCGCCTTAACATCATTTACAACCGCTGGAACCGTTGGCGCAAACCCACGATAAAACCCCTCTTTTGCAAGGTGCTGCCATTCATCGGAAAGCTCAAGTCCAAACTCTGGAAAAAGATGCGCCCTTTCCTGAAGCGCCATTGATACAGAAACAAGCACCTTCTCCTCAACCTGAGCAAGCGTTGGACTAAAACGCAAAGCGTGATCAACAAGGGCTGTCAGCGAAGCATCTTCAAACCCTTCCCACCACCTAGACTCCGGCCACCCCCCCTCCTCAAACGCAAAAACATCCCCAACATCACACCCCTCCTTTAAAACAGCATCATCTCTATGCGGCTTTGGGGCGCAACTAGTAAAAATAAAAACAACAACAAAGAAAAAATATCTTATTTTCATATATATTTTTTTTGATATTCTATATTTATTTTTATGTCAAATTAAAACGATCAATACGTTATAATAGATAAAAAATGAGATTTTAATGTCTGTTAGCTTAAATACTAATTACCTCAAAAAACCAAAAATCCTTATTTTTACTCATAGCGGTGGCGGCGGCCACGAAGCCGCAGCTGCTGCTGTAAAAAAAGCACTAGAAAAAGACTATAAAGTACATATCACAAGACCCCTCGCCAAACTAACTGGCGACAACTTATTTAATTACCTACAAAAAAAAGGCTACAACAACCTACTTAGAGTCTTAACAAAAACACAAAGACTATGCGAAATCACCCTAGCCCCCCTACAAGAAAGACCACTAATTACAAAGGCAATAAAACGCCATAAGCCCGACCTTATTATCAGCGTCTTTCCAATCGGCAACTACCTCATTCAAAGAGAAGCAGCTAAAAAACACATCCCCTTTCTTATCCTCCCAACCGACCTGGAAGCCAGCCACTTTTTTCATTTTATTCGTAGCCCCAATCCCAAATATTTCAAAATTGGACTTGCCTTTGATGATAAACGATTAAAAGATCAGCTCCGCGGAAACCGCATTATAGGACAACTAAAAGACGAGCACTTTGTCGTTACAGGCTATCCACTAAGACCTGAATTTTCCAAACCCCCAACAGAAAAACAGCTACAAAAACTACGCAGTAAACTTAAAATTAAACCAGAAGACAAAGTCGTCCTTATTATGATGGGGGCCCAAGGAGCTGGAAGCACAATTCTTAAAGATGCAATCCGCATTGCCAACAGCAAAGCCCCATCAAAAAGACCCCCCTTCTCAATTAAAGTCATCTGCCTATGCGGCAACAAAAAAGAGCTCATCCCTGCATTAAAACTGATTCACAAACAGAGAAAAAACCCCCTTATTTCCATTCAAGGCCTCCCCAAACAAGAGGCCGCAGACATCGCAGCCCTTATGTACACAGCAGACTGCATTATCACAAAGCCAGGGGGCTCGACTATAAATGAAACTTTTGCTACACAGCTCCCAAGCCTATTACACTGTGAAGGGGTACGCGCAGCCCCCTGGGAGGGCTATAACGCATGGTACGCCAAACACAAAAGACTTGGGAAACGAATTATAAGTAGCTGTTTTTTAGAACAGCTCTATGACACCCTAAGTTCCCCCAAAAAAACCCGGACCCTCAAATGCCCGGGAAGAGACTTTGCAAAACACATTCAAATAACCACTCACAACATGATCCTCGATGCACGCAATACAACATAAAATAGACACCATCGCAGAAAAAGCACATCTGCTTGAAAAAAGATTAAAACACCTACTTGCACATCCCAAGTACAGCACAACCCTAAATGGACAAAGATGCCCTATAGACCTATGCTACGACAAACATAAAAACCCCATCCTCATTACAATTAACACCCTCCCAACGCTCACCTTCCCCCTATCTAACATCCAAAGATACATAGATCGCGGAGAAGCACAAGGACACATTTCTGCAAAAGAAAGCCATCTCCTCCGCCATATATTTTCCAAACACATTACAAAAACACCACAGGATCTTACATCCCCAGCACAGCTCCATCCCATATACACCACACTTTTTGCACACATCAAAAAAGCCCTAAAACAAGCAAGAGCCGCACAAAAACCCCTCCTAATCCTCATCGGAGAAAACCATTACGACAAAAAACATCTGCTTTTGCAGTACATGCTACTACACATTGCAGAGAGACTGGCTATTGACACCCTATTTGTAGAAAGCTCTTTATCCTCTCTAGAGGGAATGAAAGCCTATTTTTCTGACTTAGAAAACGACATAAGCCCAATAGGACAACTAAAAAAAGAATGCGAAGAAAACATCCATTTTATCCTGAAGGCAGCAGAAAACAAGTTGCACATAATCCCCTGCGACCCCCTGCATAACGCCTTCATAGAATACCTAAAACACACAAATGCCGCCATAATACAAGAAACAGAAGGCTGGAGAATAAGACAAGAGGCAATGAATCAGACCCTTTTAACCACAAAAAAACATGCCCTATACATCACAGGAGCCCTACACCTTAAAGACATCGCCGAAGATACAAAAATACAAAATCATTTCCACCTTGTAACCATCAATGCCCCAGATGGACTAGAAGAGCACCTACAAGAATCAGACAAGACAGCCCCCTACCACTTCGCAATGGACCCCACAAAAGCCCTTCAAGTGCACATCCCCGTAAACCCCTATCACCTACACCCACAAGCTATGCAATCCCTTGCAGAGCAAGCAGCGCTTCCACCCTCTAGTCCCTTACAGCACCAGCAGCCCACCAGACCTTTTCAAGCTTACTACGGTGGCGCGCACACTCAGCCCCCATTTCAGAATCCATCACAGAAACAACCCTAACCTCCCTCCGCTTAGAATCAATAGTAATCCCACCAAAATCAATAGGACACTGAAAGACACAAGCATAGGATTGATCATATCTCTCTCCAAAAGAAAAGCAACTACCCTTCTTCTGCACACCCTCATCCATAAAAGGAGCCGTCGTCTGCTTTTCCGTCCACTCCTCTAAATCCAATGCCCGCTTAGGCTCTAGTGCTGGATCGACAATCGCAATAAGACCAGATTTCAATCTAACACGCACAGCCACATGGTATCTCCATGGATGAATTTTTGCTGTATCACTTGGAAAACAATGGTATTGCAACTGCATATGCGAAGCTGGAATCCCACTGAGCTTCAAAAAATCCACAGCCATATGAGCCCGACTTAAACACCCATCTTCCGTATGCTCCCATGGAATTTCATAATCAGAGGCCAAGTGACGCACAAAACAATCTAAATCTTCCCGCGACAAAAAGGGTTCTTTGGGCATCTGTTCATAAGAGGCCATCACCTCAGGCTTCAAAACAACACGCCCCCCACTAAGATATAAGGAGGGATCCATCCCCCTAGCATCCCTAGCCGATACCATATGACAAGAAGGAGCCCCGTGTAAAGACACCCCCGTACATACATACGTTTGGAGAGACAATCTAGAGACATTACGTCGAAACACATTACGAGACAGCTCATCATTGACCCAAGGCAATGCACGCATTTTAGAAACAACACGAGAATCACAAAACTTACGAAATTGCCCAAGGGACATCTCTTCAATCGCTCCCGTATCCTTATCCACAAATGCCCTATACCCATTAGCACTCCTAACACGCGTATAAGCATCCTTCCAACGATCATAAGCTAAAGATGAACCATCACATTTTATTGACATAACGAAATATTATCCTTTTATTAAAAAATAAAACTATTTTTCTCGATAATTATATAAATCAAGATGATTAAAATCAGATAAAATAAAAGAATATCGCAAGAAATTAATTTATTTTGAAAGTTAAAACGCGCCACTAAACCTTGACAGCAAATCTCTTAAATAGTAGTCTTTGCAATTTGTATATTTGAATTGGAAGAATTTTTATGAAACAGCAACGAGAGCACTGGGGCTCGCGCATCGGCTTTATCATGGCAGCCGCAGGCTCCGCTATCGGACTTGGCAGCCTATGGCGCTTCCCTTACATCGCAGGACAAAACGGGGGCGGCATCTTCGTCCTACTTTACCTTGCATTTACCCTATTTGTCGCCCTACCCGTCTTTATAGCCGAACTCGTTCTTGGAAGACATGCTCAAAAAAGCGCTGTAACCGCCTACGCAGAACTTAGCGGCGGCTCTGCTAACTGGAAAATCCTAGGCCTTTTAAACGTCTTAACAAGCTTTATTATTCTATCTTATTACTGCATCGTTTCAGGCTGGTGCGTTAACTACGGCCTGATGTCTTTAAGCCAATTTACCGTAGGGAAAACCCCCCAAGAAATTAGCTCCCTTTTCGATACCCTATATAAATCTGCAGACATCAACCTATTTTGGAATTTCATCTTTATCCTTCTTAATGTCGGCGTCGTCTACGGCGGCATCCGCAAAGGCATCGAATACTGGAGTCGCATGCTCACCCCAGCGCTCCTTGTCATCCTAATCGGCCTTTTTGCCTACAGCACAACCCTCGATGGATTTAGTAAAGCCTGGCACTTCATCCTCTACCCCGACACCTCAAGGATCACCCCCTCTGGAATCCTCGATGCACTCGGCATGGCCTTTTTTACCCTAAGCGTCGGCCTTGGCGTCATTTTGACCTACGGCAGCTACATGAAACCCTCCGAAGACATCCCGAAAACAGGGCTAATCGTCAGCAGCATGACAGTGCTAATCTCTCTCATCGCAGCCCTCATGATCTTCCCCATTATCTTCACCTTTGGCTTTGAACCACAGGCGGGCCCAGGCCTTGTCTTTAAAACCCTTCCCGTCTTGTTTGCAAAGCTGCCCGGCACACAGGTCATCTCCACCATTTTCTTCACCCTATTTGTCTTTACAGCCCTCACCTCCTCCATATCCCTTTTCGAAGTCCTTGTTGCCAACCTCATTGAAATGTTTAACTGGTCCCGCACAAAAGCCGTCCTCCTCTCTGCAGCAGGCGTCTTCGCAGTCGGTATCCCAACTGCCCTTGCAGGTTCAGGGCTTATGTTTTCTAACTGGAAAACCCTCTACGGCGGCAAAGATTTCTTTGACACCGTAAGCTACATTTCAGGCAGCTGGATGCTCCCCATCGCAGCCCTCTGCACCACACTATTTACCGGTTGGTTTTTTGATAAAAAGATCTCTCAAGCCGAATTTTTGAAAGGGACCACCCTAGGAAAACTCCTCCACGTCTGGTTTTTCCTCGTGCGCTGGCTTGCCCCCATCGCCATCCTTCTCGTCATCCTACAAGAGGGCGGCGTTTTAGATATAAACAGCTTATTTCAATACGGAAACAAATAGGAAGACTCTATGGTACAAAAAAACCTACAAATCCATACAGAAAACATCCTACCCATCATCAAAAAATGGCTCTATTCCGATAAAGACATCTTTATCAGAGAACTTGTTTGCAACGCCTGCGATGCCCTTTTAAAACTAAAACTTCTCCACACAAACAATACCATAGAACCCCGCATCGACATCCACATCGACACCGCAAACAAAACCCTGACATTTACAGACACCGGCATCGGCATGACAGCAGACGAAGTGGAAAAATACATCGCACAAATTGCCTTCTCTGGCGCCGAAGAGTTTATGAACAAGTACACAAACTCCTCCGAAAAAGACCACATTATCGGCCACTTTGGACTTGGATTTTACTCCGCCTACATGGTTTCCTCAAAAGTCGACCTTGAAACCCTATCCTATCAAGAAAATGCCACAGCCGCCCTCTGGTCCTGCGACGGCTCAACCACCTACACACTCACAGAATCTAGCCGCACACAAATCGGAACCTCCATCACCCTACACCTAGACGCCGAAAGCCACGAATACATAGATCCCGCCAAAATTCGCTCCATCCTCCAAAAATACTGCGCCTACCTCCCCTTCCCCATCTACCTCGAGGGCGCCCGCATCAATGACAAAGACCCCCTATGGCTCAAATCCCCAAATGACTGCACAGAAAACGACTACCTCGAGTTCTACCGCAGCCTCTACCCCATGGACCCAGATCCCCTCTTCTGGATCCACCTAAACGTCGACTACCCCTTTACCCTACAAGGCATCCTCTACTTCCCCAAAATCCACCGCAGATTCGACTGGAACCAAAACAACATCAAACTCTTTTGCAATAGAGTCTTTGTTTCCGACAGCTGCAAAGAAATCATCCCAGACTACCTGATGTGCTTAAAAGGCGCCCTTGACAGCCCCAATATCCCCCTTAACGTCTCCAGAAGCACCCTACAAATGGATCGAACAGTCAGACAACTCTCCACACACATTTCCAAAAAAATCACAGACAGGCTAAGTCAACTTTACGACACAGAAAAAGAGACCTTTTACACCATCTGGCCCGACGTAGAGCTCACAGTCAAACTCGGCATCCTACAAGATGATAAATTCTACGACAGAGCCCGCCCCTTCCTCATCTGGAAAACCCTCTCGGGTACCTGGACAACACTTGAGGGAAAAACAGACAAAATCTTCTACATCCAAGACGAAAAAGTAAACACCCCCCTTCTCGACCTCTACACACAAAAAGGCATCGACATCCTCCTCGCCACACACCCTGTCGACACCCCTCTTCTCAACTACCTCGAAGACAAACTCCGCCCAGCTACCTTCCAGCGCATTGATGGCGCCATCGACCCCGCCCTCCTCGACACCTCCCGTGAAAAAACCCTCCTGGATCCAGAAGGAAAAACCGAAGCCGGACGCATCGCAGACTACATCCGCTCCTGCCTACAAATCCCCGTTGAAGCCAAGAGCCTAGCAAGCGACACGCTCCCAGCCTTCCTCGTTGTCGATGAAGACATGCGCCGCATGCGCGACAGCCTCCAACTCTCCGGCCAAAGCCTACCCCTTGGAGACAAGCGCACCTTCGTCGTTAACACAAACTCCCCCCTCATTAGCTCCCTCTACGCCCTAAAAGACAAAAACCCCACCCTCGCCGAAAAAGCCATCCAGCACCTCTACGACCTCTCCCTCCTCGGCCAAAAAGAACTCTCCCCACAAGACCTCCCCTCCTTCCTCACAAGAGCCCACACCCTCCTATCT
>CAMFJP010000060.1 GCA_945957075.1 uncultured Chlamydiae bacterium | reverse complement strand
CCCCCCCCCCCCCCCCCCCCCCCCCCCCCCCCCCCCCCCCATTTGCATTTCGCCTCGTATGGTGCGGGCGGCATAGACTATATCATGGAGGGCTGAAAAGTCCTCTTCGGCTTTTGGATCGATGTCCTCTGGATGGCAAACGGGGTAGAGGGATACGATGCACGCCTCTGCGGACAGGGCTTGAATGCACTCTTTTGTGTACGTGCACGAGGGAGTTTTAGTAAGATCGATTTTTGCTTTGATGAGATGAAAGAGCTCTTCTGTAATAAAGGGGGCCATGGGGTGTAGAAGGCGCACTGCGTTACAGAGTAGGATAATCAAGATTTTTTGTTTGTTTTCTAGATGCTCTTTTGTATACGCTTTGCCGGTAAGGGTGGGTTTTACAAGTTCAACATAGTAGGCGCAAAATTCTTTCCAGAAAAATTCGTAAGCGGAGGACGCTGCCTTATCAAAGCTATAGGCGCTTAGGTGGCTATTAACAGTTGCAATTAATTTGTTTAAAAGGGAAAGGATCCATTTGTCTTCAATGGTAAAGAGCTCTTTTTTGATGCCGCTTGCAAGGACGTGTGGCTCTAGTGTTATGCTTCCTAAAACAAATCGTGCCCCATTCCATATTTTATTCGCGAAATTTTTAAATTCTTCAAATCTTCTTCTGTCGAGGTCGATTTGTCTTGCGTGCGTGGCGCTAAAGCACAGGGCCATGCGCATGGCATCGGTTCCATAGCTTTCTAAAATTTCTATGGGATCGATGATATTGCCTTTTGTTTTGGACATTTTTTCCCATTTGGCATGGACGTCGGAGGGGAGGGTTTGTCCAAGGTCGTAAGAGAGTCTTTCTTCTCCTGTCACGTAGCTGACAGAGCTATCTTCTTGCATGCGCCAGTAGGATCTGCCATAAATAAGCCCGTGGATAAAGGTTTGGTGAAAGGGAGGGGCGTGCTTGGCGTATTCGCCCATTAGAATCATGCGTGCTACCCAGAAAAAGAGGATGTCGTGCCCAGTAATGAGGGTAGCGCCCGGATAGAATTTTTTTAGGTCTTCGGTATTGTTGGGCCAGCCGAGTGTGCTCATGGGCCAAAGGGCGGAGGAAAACCAGGTGTCGAGGACATCTTCATCTTGTGTCCATAGGTGGGGCTCTTTTGCCACTTCGTCTGGAAGACCTGGGCCTGCATAGCAGAGGATATTTTCTTTATTTTCTTTATGATACCAGATGGGGATTCTGTGTCCCCATACGAGCTGTCTTGAGATACACCAGTCGCGGAGGTGATCGATCCAGTGAAAGTAGGTGTTTTCCCATTGTTCTGGAATGATGGTGACTCTTTTTTCTTCTACAGCGGAGCGTAGGGGGGCCTTGAATTGCGACATTCGCACAAACCACTGTTTAGATAGGTAGGGTTCGATTACGGCTTTGGATCTATAGGATACGCCGACTCTGTGTTTATGCGGTTCTTGTCCAGAGAGTAGTTTTTGCTTGTGGAGCTCTGCTACAACCTCTTTTCTAGCCTCTTCCATTTTAAGGCCTGCAAAGGGTCCTGTGTTATCGTTAAGTCTTCCATCTGGGGTCATAATATTGATTAGAGGAAGGTTGTAGCGCATGGCGATTTCGTAGTCGTTGGGGTCGTGAGCTGGAGTGATTTTAACAAGGCCTGTGCCGAAGGCGGGGTCGATGGTGTGATCTGCAATGATGGGGATGTGTCTGTGTGAAAAGGGGAGGGTGACTGTTTTTCCGATGATGTTTTTGTATCTTTCGTCATTGGGGCTACAGGCAATAGCCGTATCTCCAAATAGTGTTTCTGGGCGCGTTGTAGCAACTTCTATATGTCCTGTGCCATCTGTTAGGGGGTAGCGGATGCGCCAAAGATAGGTCTCTTTTTCTTCGTATTCTACCTCATCGTCTGCTAGAGCTGTTTGTGTTACAGGATCCCAGTTTACAAGGTAGTCGCCGCGATAGATAAGGCCGGCATCAAACATTTTTTTGAACATGGTGCGCACAGCTGCGCTGCGGGGATCATCCATTGTAAAGGCAAGGCGCGACCAGTCGCAAGAGGATCCAAGACGCTTTAGCTGATGCAGGATTCTGTTTTCGTTTTTTTCTTTCCAGTCAAAGATGTGCTCTAAAAATTCTTCTCTTGTGTAATCGGCTCTGCGTTTGCCGTAGGTGGCAATGAGCTGTTTTTCTACGACGGTTTGCGTAGCGATTCCTGCGTGGTCGGTTCCTGGAATCCACAGCGCTTCATAGCCAGACATGCGCTTCCAGCGGATAAGGACGTCTTGGAGTGTGCTTACAAGGGCATGGCCCATATGTAAAGAGCCTGTGATATTTGGAGGGGGCATGCAGATGCAATAAGGAGGTTTTTGTGATAGTGCATCTGCTTTGAAATAGCCTCCCTTTTCCCAGAAGGCATACCATTTTTCTTCTACTTCTTTGGGTTCATAGGCTTTTGGTAGTTCACTCATTTTAGGACTGCATCTCTTTTATTCTGTGGTTAAATTCGCGTAAGCTTTCGCAGCTATATTCAGATGAGCTGTCGTTAACAGATGAGTTTTCATACTCATAAAACATCTTAATTTCTTTGATGCGTAGAAGGGGGTTGCTGTATAGGCTTTCTACTAATTCTTTGTATTCCGATTTGGTTTCTATTTTATATGAGTGCCCTTTTTCGGGGGTGATTGTTGTACGAAATAGCTCGTATAGGTGGTCACCAGCTTGTGCAACCCAGCGGACATCGACGATAGCTTCTGTAGGAAGCAGGTTTTCTATTGCAGCTTTATGCTGTGCATATATTTCTTGATAGGTTTTGGTTGGATAGTGTGCAGTTGGGCTCGTCAAACGGGGGACGTAGTAATTGAAAGGGGGGATCGCATGCATGATGGCCTCACTGGTTTAATTTTGCATCGGGTAGAGTATAGCTTGAAAGTAGGGTGCGCTCAAGGGTTTTTACTTTTTTTGTGATAACAGAGTACATTTTAGGGTCTTCGGTACACAGAAAAAAAAGTTTAAGTTGTTCGAGAAGGGAGCGTTTTTCTTCGAAGAAGGCTTGGGAGATCCACCCCTTTTTAAGGCAGATTTTTCCTTTGATGTAATAGCCAAGAAGAGCGGGGAGAGGAGGGAAGTTGCGCTCGATTTCGGGGGTAAAATGGTGCAGGGCAATTTCTTGGGTTTCTGTGGCAAAAAGTAAACACCCGAATAGGGGATAGAGGGGAGAGTGCTCGGCGGTTTTTTCTTCGATGGGATATTTGTCGAGGAGTGCTTGGGCCTCTTTCCATTTTTTTTGTTCCAGGAGAGTGCGAATGCGCAGAGCGTCAAGCTCTTGGGAGTCTTTGGTGCATAAAGTAGCGTAGGAGGGGTCTTTTTTCATAATATAGTGCTGTGCACGGACGGACAGATCTGTAAAAGGTATGTTTTTATTTTGGAAGGCAAAGAGGCTGTGTAGCTCTTTGTGATGTAGATGCGCTTTTACCCACGAGCCAAATCCAAGTTCAAGGAGCGCGAAAAGGGCTTGAATGGCTTTTTCTGTGTCTATTGTTTTTTCTGCAATTTCTAAAAGTGTCAGGGGCTTTGCAAGCCAAAAGGCGATGCGGACATCAAGGTGGGTTGCAAAGTAGGTGGGATGGATGTGTGTTTCTAGGGTTTCTAGTAGTTGTTTATGGTCTGGGGTTTCAAAAATATAGGGAAGGTGGGTGAGAGCGAGGAGGGCAAAGCGATAACCGGCTGTTCTATCTTTACAGGAGGCTTCGTGTAGGCGAAAGATGGTGTGCTCGATGACGGTGGAGAGTTCGGGGTGTTTGGCGTATTTGCGTAGGGCAAGTTCAAGACATTTGATTTCTTCTTCTGTGTCGTGTGCAGCTTGATAGACGAGGGCTTTTCCAAGGTATTCTAAAGGAGCTCCTGGGGTTTTACGCAAGCAGCTGAAGGTGTCTAAGGCTTCGGTGCAGAGTCTTGAGCTGCTGTGGGCTTCAAGAAGGGCAAGACCTGATCTAAAAAGCGCCTCCCTCCCTTCGGTTCTTCCTGGAAAGCATCTGGCGATGCGCTTATATTCAATAAGAGCTTTGCCAAATTGTCTATGCGCTAAAAAGGCATCGGGAACAGCAAGGCAACTTACCTGTACGTTTTGGCTT
This sequence comes from uncultured Chlamydiae bacterium, assembly GCA_945957075.1. GTDB lineage: Bacteria > Chlamydiota > Chlamydiia > Chlamydiales > Rhabdochlamydiaceae > CAMFJP01. Next base: position 3,896 of record CAMFJP010000060.1, on the reverse strand, counting down.
CCTAAAAACACGGAAAGGTTTTCGATAGCAAATTCACTGTCTTTATAAAGAAGGCCGATGTGTTCTCCTCTTGAAGGAAGATAGCTTGTGTAGTCGAAAATTGGTGTGTTTTCGATATAAAAGCGGAGGGTGTTGCCTATTTTTTCGATGCATACTGTGCAGAGCTGTTCTGTTAAGGGGTAGTTGTGGGTTTTTGTTAAAATTTCGACGTTTGTACGGAAAAGGCTACAGCGTGTTTGTGTAAGCCATATGCAGTAGCCCTCTTCTGGGCTTTTGCGAAAGGGTGCTGACGGAATATCGAGTAAAAAGCCAATGCCGGAGCCGGAAGGGCTAAGGCGGATGTTTGTGTGTATTTTGCTGTTGCCAGAGAAGCTGAGCTTTGAGACCATCATGTAGGTCCATTCCATCAGATCGCTTTTACCGGATAAGGCAATATGTTTGGCAAGAAGGATATGCTCTTGAAATTCCCAATCTTTGGGTTTGTCTAAAGAGAGGGAGGCGGTTGGAATCCATTCGGGGCGCCCCTCCATATAATTTAATAGGAGGGTTGTAAGTTCACTAGCGCTTTGGATTCTTTTCTCAGGGTCACTGCTTAGGCACGCTTTTACAGCATAGGCAAGAGAGAGGGGGATATCTCTGTAAGGTGCGATCTCGCAGGGGTCTTGGAGCTGTTCTGTATCTTTTGTTTTTCGAAATTGTTCCAATGTGGTTCTGCGAAAGGGAAGGCGCAGGGTTAGGATTTGGTAGAGGATGACACCGAGCGCATAGACGTCGTTTAGCGGGGAAGGGATAGCTCCAAAGGCTCTTTCTGGAGCCATATGGGTGAGTGTCCCATCAATTTTTTTTGGGTCAATTGCACCTATATACCCAGCAAGTCCCCAATCTAAGATCATCACCTCGCCGCGTTTGCCAAGAATGACATTTTCTGGTTTTAGGTCTCTATGAAGAATGTGTTTTGCGTGGGCGTGAGAGACGGCTTGGCATACATGGACAAGGATGCGGAGGAGGTTAGAGATGGATCCTTCAGAAAACGTGGGGTCTTTTCTTGTTTTGTTCAGAACTTCTTTAAGAGTTTGTCCCTCGACATAGGGCATGGTGTAAAAGCTTTGTTTTCCCTCGTCGTGAATTGTATAGACGGGGATGATAGAGGGGTGCGAGAGCTGGGCTGCAATTTTTGCCTCGCGCATAAAGCGCTCATGGGCTGCAGGGGAAAAGCGCAGGTCTTGTCTTAACTTTTTTAGGGCGATTTGTCTGTCACAAATCGGGTCTTTTGCAAGCCACACCTCGCCCATGCCGCCCTTGCCAAGGAGCTTTATGATCTCATATGTGCTCATGATTTGGTAAACCTGCCCCATTTGGGTTTTACAAGTTCTACAAGATCGTGTTTGTCCATGAAAATAGACTCTGTTTGCAGGCCACAGTTAAATACGCCTCTTTGTCCTTGCACGTTTAAAGACTCGTCAAAGAAGGTGTCTATGTTGAGAAGATTGCCGAAAGGGGGAACCCCGCCAATAATGAGTCCAAAGCGCTCTTCGATGACAGCTGGGTCTTCAAACTCACATTTTTCTCCGACAAGCTCTGTGACAGCTTTATGATTGAGTTGCATATGTGATGGGAGATTAAACTGATAGTTTTTTAAAGAGGTTTTGCCGCGAAGAATTAGTGCCTTAATGCCCTCCTCAGGAGCAGACCCTCTTTCCTCTTGCGTTGCGTGCAGTTTGTGTTCAAAGGGCATATTGTGTGCACGCAGAAGGCGAATGATTTCATTGCGTATATTTTCTCCACCGAAAAATATTTTTGCTCTAATGCGTTGCGAAGCAATGCGTTTGGTGTCTGATGGGAATAAGGCGGCCTCCCTGACATTTTTTAGCTGAAGTAGGGTCATTGTGAGTCTTTCAAGGCCCATTCCAAAGCCCCCGTGGGGCGGCATCCCATATTTGAATATACTTAAGTATTCTTCAAATTCTTTAGGATCCATGCCTTTAGAGACGATCCCTTGTACCATCGAATCATAGGTGTGTCTTCTTTGTCCCCCGGATGTGATTTCAGAACCAGCACATAAAAGATCGAAGGTATTTGTCCATGCAGGATCGTTATCTTTGGGGTAGGCGTAAAAGGGGCGCTTGGAGGTTTTCCAATCGGTGACAAAGACAAGTTGTGTGCCCTGTGTTTCCAGTGCCCACCGGCACAACTCTCTTTCTGCTGCTGGACTTAAATCGTCTTCATTTCGTTCATCGATCCCTGTTCTTTCAAAGAAAAGCGTTTGTGCCTCTTGGAATGTGATGCGCGGAAAGGGGATGCCTTCTGGGGCTATGATGAGCTCTTCTTGTTTAAAGCCGGCAGAGCGTAGAGTTTGTAATATGTGCTGAATGACCCCTTCTTGTATGTCAAGAATCTCTTTCCAGTCATCGAAAAAGCCCATTTCGAATTCAAATTGTTTACCCTCTGCTAGGTGTCTTGGGGTGTGAGAGGGCTCTTTACGAAAAAAGGGAGCCAAAGCAAAGACCCGTTCATTAACGCCAACCATAATTTGCTTGTAGAGTTGACTGCTTTGCGCAAGGGTGGCTGTCATGCCAAAGTAATCGACGTGAAAAAATTCTGCGCCCCCTTCTGAAGATGCGCCGATGATGTTTGGTGGAAAGTATTCGCATGCGTGCACAGTTCCATACATGTAATCGCGAAAGGCGCGCACAATGTGCGCCTGCGCCTCGAAAACCCGTTGTAATTTTGTATTACGTAGAGCAATTGCCCTGTGATCCAAGATGTTTTCTAAATCGGTTGGGATCTCTGGCTTATAGTATTCTATCGGGGGCGGGGTGGTAATCGGAACGTCGACTGTGATGTGCGCATCTGTAAGCTCTAGCTGCAAAGCCGCTTGCTCAGATGTTTTTACAAGCCCCTCTACGGTAAGAATACTGCCTGGTTGCAAAGAGGACACCTTTTGGATTTCCTCTTTCTGGTCGAGGACAATTTGGATAAGGCCCGATTTGTCGCGCAGGATAAGAAAGGTTATTTTTCCAAAGTCGCGCTTGGTATGTAGCCATCCCCGAACACGCGCTCTTTCTCCGGTATGTTGTATTAATTTATGTGCTAGTACTCTTTCCATAATGTAGTTTTTCCTTACGCATGAGTAGACTTCCATATCCGCAAAAACAGATCCCTAAAACGAACACAAGAGGGGCTCCTGCGTAGTGATAGAGTAGACTGCCTAAAAACGGGGTAATAACCCCTCTTATGCCCACCATAATCACGTTAACGCAGCTAAAGGGGGCGCTCTCTTCTTGTTTTGCAAAAATTGGCCCCGACATGTGCCATACAAGATGGCTTCCTCCTTGCGCGATTCCGTAAATGAGATAAGCTATGTTAAACCAAAAAACATCTAAATGTGCAAGAAGAAGCAGCGCCGGAAAAAGAGCAAAGCCCATGCACACATACGATGTTGCTAAAAAAATCCCCTGTTTATCTAGAACCTTTGCCCATAAAGGGGAAAAGAGGATAAAGCCAAGCCCCATCCAAATCGAGCGCCCCTGTGCAAAATCGGCGTGGGAAAGGTGAAGGACATCAACAAAAAATAGGGGAAGCACGGCAATAACAAGCATAATGCCAATGCCCCCGGCCATAAATCCCCATTGAAACAAGGCAAAGTCTTTTCGTGTGCGCATGAGTTGGAGAGTCTCTTTCCAAGGTTGCAGAAGAGTTAGAGGCGTAGAATTTTTTATATACGGCGCGCTTTTTATAGGTATTTTTTTTTGTAGCAGAGTAGCAGAGATCCCAAGTAGAGCAGAAGTAAAAAAAAGCCATTTCCAAAGGTCCCCATGCGCATCTAAAAGGGTTCCAAGGCCAAGAGCCTGTCTCTTATACACATCTGACGCTGCCGACGATCGCATAAGTGTAGA
>CAMFJP010000059.1 GCA_945957075.1 uncultured Chlamydiae bacterium | reverse complement strand
CGGGGAAAGGGAGCTCGGGAAGGGCGAAAGCAAGGATGGGCAGGAGGAAGAAAAGGAGGCGCACGAGGTTCCTTGGGTGGGATTCAAGGAAATAATATGCGTTATAAAATGTTTAATGGTCAATAGTATTTTTTATACAGGGGCAATACGCTGAACACAAGAAGGAGGGATGGGAGCGCCGAGAAAAGAGGGCGCGATCCCAATGAACTTTTTGGGGTCACCGGAAACAAAAAATTGGTCTTGTAAGGGGGGCTCTGTACGCAAAAGGTTTTGGGTTGCAAGGACGCGGCTTGTCTCTACAGCGCAGCTGATAGAGGGGTCGATGAGCTGCACTGTCTCAGAAAGGCATGCGCTAATAAAGTGCATCAAAAGTGGATAATGGGTGCAAGCTAGTAGCAAAGTGTCCACGGAAGTGTTTTTAAGTGGGGCTAGGTACTCTTGCACAATAAGGTCTGCAGCAGGATGTCTAGCAAGCCCCTCTTCGACAAAGGGCACGAATAGAGGGCATGGAATGGGATGGAGTGTGATATCTGGACGGCGCAGAGAAATTGCATCTTGATAAAAAGAAGAGGCAAGAGTTGCTCTTGTAGCAAGAATGGCAACTGTCTGTTTTTTCGTTTTTGCTAAAACCTCTTCGATACTTGGTTTGGTAATTTCAATCACGGGAATGGAAAGATGGTGTGCAAGCCAGCTACCAACGACTGTGGATGCGGTATGGCATGCTAAAATTAGGGCTTTAACTCCCTTTTGTTCGAGAAATCTAGCGCTTTCCAAGACATAGTTCATAATAAGATCGGCGCTTTTTTCCCCATAAGGGAGGTGGGCTGTATCCCCAAAATAAAAGATGTGTTCCTGAGGCAAAAGGGTTTTAAGGGCGCGCATAACGGTAAGGCCCCCAAATCCGGAATCAAACACTCCAATTGGGGCAACCTTAAGGCAGTTGCAATTGTTCTCCAACACGGATGCGGTCTCCCTCAATGCGATTGCTTTTTTTTAGGGCATCTACTGTTGTACTATGCTCTTTGGCAATTTTATCCAAGGTGTCGCCAGGTTTTACTGTATAAGTATGCTGGGGTTTTGCTATGGCCTGGGAAATAGACTTTAGGGTGACCTTGAGTTGTTGTATGTCTTCTAGGCGCTTGCTGTGCTGCACTATGAGGTCTTCCATACGGGCAAGCTGAAGCTGTTGACCTGATATTTTATCAGCTGTTTGGTTGCTATGGGTTGCTAGGCGCTGGATGTCTTGCATGGCTTTTTGTTGAAAGGATTCTAAGGAGGAAAGGCGTTTTTGCAAAAGGGCAAGCTCAGTTGCAAGCTCTTGAGTTTTAGGATCTTGCTTACTAAAAGCCCGGCGCAACTTTTCTTCCATAAGTTCTATCGAAACAGCTTGTCCTTTAATCATGTGCTCAGCGCTTGCTAGTTGAAAACGCAGATCATCAATAAGATGCATGGAAACGCTCTCTTCTTTAGAAGAAGAAAGGGAATGCACACACCCTGTGCAGGCAAGTGTAAGTAAAAAACAAAAAAGGTGCCGCCAGCTGCGGCGAAATCGTGAGCTCATTATGATTTTTTATAAATACGAAATTCAGCGCGTCTATTTTTTGCCCAATCTTGTGGCGTATGCCCAAAGGAAATAGGGCGCTCTTTTCCATAAGAAATGGTATGAATTTGTTCTGGATGCACTCCTTTTTGCACAAGGAGCGTACGCACATAATTAGCTCTTCTAGATCCTAAAGAGAGATTATAAGCCTCTGGGGCTCTTTCATCACAGTGACCAGCAACGCAAATAAATGTATGAGGATGGGATTTGAGATATGCCGCCATTGTCTCTATTGCGTTTACATACTCTTTGCCACGAAGAACATGGTCATCTGTATTGAAATAGACGGGGCGAAATAGGTAAGCAAGTTCCGCATCAGGGGTGCGAAAATGATCAATGGTGGGTAAGCCGCTACCGGGCTCTCCAGGAGACAATCGGGGTTGGGGAACAGCACCATCTGCAAACTGTGCTTTAAGATCTTCTTCTTGAAGAGGAATAAAATCTTCTTCTACTCCAAATTCACTATCGCCTTGTGCAAGAGCGCCACCCCACAGGGATGCTTTGTCATGACTTGCTGTATTATTATCCCATGTGCCTTGAGACTTTTTGTTGCAGCCTGGCAAAATAGCCAGAGCCATAGCACACAAATAGTAATATGAGCCGATTTTTTTCATACGGTCCTCTTATTTCGTTCCCCATGTGGGAAAATGTTTTTTTCCTGGCCCCTTAGAAATTTTCACAGCTTCCGGCTGGTTGAGGTTAATAACATATAACTCAGAGGAGGAAGCATCTGTTGAGTTAAAGACAAGGTGCAAACTATCTTGCGCCCAGCTGGGGTTTTCTTTATGCCCAGAACCTGAGGTAAGTTGCTTTTCTTCTTTAGTCTCAAAATCGTAAATCCAAATTTGGCGTACGCCATTTGTTTTCGCGCTGTAGGCAAGTTTTGAGCCATCTGGAGACCAACTAGGACATGAGCTTTCACTGTTTTGCTTTGTAATCAATACTGGGGCTGGCCTTTTTCCAATTTGATTTGTCGCAATAACATAAATCCGTGGAGAACCATCTTTATCGGATACAAAAGCAAGTTTTTGTCCATCAGGACTAAAGGTTGGAGAGGCCTGGGTAGAATGGGGATAGGAAAAAAGCTGAACGGGCTTGCCCACTTCCCCTTTTTCAGGATTAAATGCCTGGAGGAATAAATCGGTGCGTCCTCCTGCATCGCAAATAAAGGCAATCTTATCTCGCCGCGGAGAAACAGCTGGCAGTAGCTGGTTGCCTCTTAAATCAACAATTTTTTTGCCTACCCCTTCATGAGTCGACGCTAAATAAATTTTAGGCTGTCCAAGCTTATAAGAGACATAGAGAAATTTATCTGATTTATGAGGAAGAGCAACGGGGCTTACGGAATAGCTACCCTCTTTTGTGATCTGTCTTGCAGAGGCGCCATCCCAGTCGCATTCCCAAATTTCAGAAACCCATTGGGAGCCATCCGCTTTAGGATTTTTGTGTTGCACAGCATACAAGATGCGTGTGGCTGCAATACCATCTGTTTGAAAAAGGGCTTTGTATATTCCATCTGCTAATCTATGAATCTGTCTTCTGTCCTGCAGCATATCACCTGTAAGGGGAATGTCTTGAAAATGTTTCAAAGATCCTGTCTCTGTAATAAACAGGGAGACATTTAAAGAGTGATTGTTGATGTGGCCTACAACGACATAGGGAATACCAAATTCCTTCCACTTAACCATGTTGAACGCTGCCATCTTATCTTTTTGGAGTAGCTGCTGTTCTTTAGCAGGTGCACGCTGTGCAACGCGTGTTTTGCCGTTATAGTTGAGATCGTATTGAAGAAGTGTATCAATCTGGTTGATAAAGTTAGCATCAAAATCAGTAGCATCTGCTTTAAGGCGACTAACATAAATAGGAGCAAGGGGGCTGTCTGTACTCAAATGCACACGAATCTCTTGAGATGTCGGGATCTCTTGTGCAGAAAGTGAATATGCTGACACACACAAAAGTGTAAAAATTGTAACAATAATTCTCATGAGACATCCTCTATCTAATACGAGTGCAAAATGTGAGCACAAGGCTCTCTTCCTTATGCAAAACAGGAAAACGCACTAAAGGCAGCTGCTTTTCTAGATAGCGTTTGTTTTTTTCGCTCTCTGACTCTAAGACTACCATACGTACGACTCTGCCATTTGTAGCAATCGTAATTTCTACCCGGACATCACCGCAATCTGGTAGCTGTAGCCTCTCTTGCAAATAAGCTACCGCACTCTCCCCAAAGGATGTAGCATCCTCTGTATATGCAGAAACATCTATATGCACAGGCTCAAGCGCCGGCTTTGGCAGCTGCTGCTTCCCTATCCATAAGTTATCCTGTTTCTGCTCAATTTTCGCAATGCTTTCTTCGAGTTGTTGCGCAAGATCTTGAGAAATTTCAAAAGAAGGCATTTTTTTTTGTGGAGCTGGCGGAGTTGGAGAGGCTTTTGAAGGAGCACTTTTTGCTTTATTTTTTAACGGATTTTGAGAAGCGGAAGGGGGCGTCTTTGAGGGGCGTTTGGCAACCTCTGGTGCCTTTGTTTGTGGAGGGGGAGATGCACTCTCTGGTGCTTTTTTTTTCATAGAAGCTGCTACAGAACGGGGAGCCACAGTCGGTTTTTTCTCTTCTGTATGTGTGCGCACAACAAGCTGCCTTTTAATAACAGGAGAAGATGGAGCTATAAAACACAAAATAGCCACCCAAAAAATGTGCAGACCCCATACCCATAAGGCGATCTTTTTTTTCATTAGACACCCGGTTGCAATACAAGATCAAGCTGATCAAATCCTGCAGCCTCAAGAGCATTTTTCACTTTTTGATAAGTTCCAAAGGGGGATGCACTATCCTGATATAGGGTCGGAATCGATCCTGGGTGCAGGCGCTTTACCTCTAAAAGTTGTGTTTTCAAATCGTGTAACAGAACCTGCTTGTGATTAAGATGAACTGTGTTATCTGCGTAAACGTGAATGACAATAGAGGCAGAAGGCTCCACGGCCCCAATAGACTCTTGTTTTTGCGGCGCCTCCGCAAGCACTATCCGATCGACATCGACAAGAGGAGCTACAAGGATAAACATGATCAAAACAACAAAAACAACATCGATCAGCGGTGTTAAATTCACCATCCCTTCATCTGCGTGCTCTTCTATGTAGATGCGTCTTACCATATCACCCCGGCAAACGGTATTGCATCTCAACCACCATCAGAAGCTTGGCTGCAAAATCTTCCATATCTGATCGCAAGGTCTTTGTGCAGTGCTTAAAATAGTTATAAGCAATCAAGGCTGGAATCGCAATGACAAGACCAAGGACCGTTGTAGCAAGAGCCGTAGAAAGGCCTCCTAAAATAAGTGAACTTGAACTTGCAGAAGCCCCTGCATGTAAAGCAGAAAACGTAACTAGGATCCCCCAAACTGTACCTAAAAGACCTAAAAACGGAGCTAAAGTCACAGTAGTTGCAAGTACAATCAAGTTTTTTTCCAATATCTTTGTCTGCAAAGAAACCTCAGTGAATAACCCGGATTCAATAAGTTCAAGATCCCTAGGAGTCAAATAGACATTTTCTTCTTTGTGGAAATAACGATTTTTCTCTAATACTTCCAATGTTTTTGTTTTAAGGGCTGTAAAAATATAGGCAAAAGGATGAGGAATTTCATCTTCTGCGATCTGAACATGCGCATGTAAAAAACTCTCCTGCTTAGAAAGCAGAGCAGGACAGAGTACTTTACATAACTTTTTGACTTTGGCAAGTTGCCATCCTTTATAAATAAGCACAACCCAAGAAAGGCCTGAAAGGATAAATAGAGAAAGAAAAATTCCCTTCCCAAAAAAATCTGCCTGAGAATACGCTGTAAAAAATGGCTGCGCTGCCGCCATATACATGAACATAATTTCACCTCAAATTCGAGTTTAGCAGAAAACACAAATGCTCCGCTACATCGACACACACGCTCATCTAACAAGCGATGAGTTATATGAAGACATTGATGCGCTTTTAAATCGCGCAGAAAAAGAGGGCATGCGCGCTGCAATCAATATATGCACAGAGGAAGAGCAACTAACCCTATCTTCGCATTTAGAATCTAGATTTCCGCACACCATCTTCTCTGCAGCCGGCGTCCACCCCCATGATGCAGATAAACAAACCCCCTTTTTCTCCACAATCGCCAAATCAACGGACAAACTTGTTGCCATCGGCGAAACGGGCCTTGACTACCACTACTCCTTTGCAACAAAGAAAGGACAACAAGACTCTCTTCTAGAACATGTAGCTCTTGCAAAGACAAGCTCAAAACCCTTGATTATTCATTGCCGTGAGGCCTTTTCCGACCTGTTTTGTCTTGTTCCACAAGACATGCCAGCTGTTGTACATTGTTTCACAGGCTCTATGGAAGAAGCTAAGAAAAGTTTGGATTGCAATTGGATGCTCTCTTTTAGCGGAGTTCTCACATTTAAAAAGTCTGAAGAGCTCAGAAACATCGCGCGCTACGTTCCTTTAGAACGTATGCTTATCGAAACAGATGCCCCCTACCTAGCACCACAAACAAAACGGGGCAAGCGCAACGAACCCTCTTTCCTTCCAGAAACGCTTCTCGCACTATCTGCAATCAAAGGACTCTCCTCAGAGATCACAGCGACCACACTCTATCACAACTCCATCCGTTTCTTTTCCCTCCCTTTGGAAACGTGATCTCTCACAGATATTGAATTTTTTTCTTTCACAAGCTAAGCTAAGCTCCATGACAGCAACAACCCTACCAAAAGCATTCATCTGGAGAAGACTACACTCTCTCACAGGACTTTGGCTCATGCTATTTCTGGTTGAGCACCTGCTTGTTAACTCTCAAATTGGCCTTCTTTTAGGAGATAAAGGAAAAGGGTTTATTTCTGCCGTCAATACCATTCACAATCTACCCTATTTACCTGTCATCGAGATTTTTTTATTGGGCTCCCCTATTTTACTCCATCTCATTCTTGGTATACGCTATCTATTTACCTCAAAACTTAATGCTCATAAAACAGATGGGTCCACCCCCTCTTTAAAGGAATACGGGCGCAATAGAGCCTACTCTTGGCAAAGAATCACCTCCTGGATTTTACTTTTTGGCCTGATAGGACATATTGTAAATTTTCGCTTTTTAGAGTACCCCCTATCCGTCAATGAGGGAGGTTCCCCTTCCTATTTTGTACAAATACGCAGCGACAACAAACTCTATATGCTAGCAGATAGACTGCACATCTCTTTGTATGATAGCGCAGCAATAGATAAGGAAAAAATAGGATGGGAAAAAGAGCAAACAGCAAAAGAGGCTCTTGTAAACGCAGCATACAACTTTGCGCATGGCCCCCAAGAAAACCAATATGATCCAGGTCAAACGGTTATCGCCCACTCTGCCAACACGTTTATAGATAAGGGCCTATGGATAAAAGCTCTCTGTTCTTATCAATTAAAACCTGGAGACCTTGTTGCCTCCTGCAACGACTTTGGCACTGCAACACTTCTCTCTGTGCGCGATGCATTTAAAAGCCCACTTTACGTTGGATTATACACCCTTTTTCTCCTTGCCGCCTGTTTTCATGCAGCCAACGGCTTTTGGACTTTTCTAATCTCTTGGGGCATCGTATTAAAATTTGCGGCACAAAAACGGATGGGTCTTGTTGCCCTTGTTATCATGGCACTCTTAGCAGGGCTTGGTCTTACCTCCATTTGGGGGCCTTACTTATCCACGTTTTTTTATTGAACTTTATGCCCAAACACTCATATAATCGACACTTGTATACGCAAATGACTTCAAAAGTTGGGAATCTTATAAGAAGCCCGATTAAATTTTTCGCCCTAGAGCGAGCGACCATTGTTGAATAGCAAGGCGCAAGTGAAGGAGTAAATTTTGTTGCGAAGGCGACGAAATAAAAACCCAATTTTCGAGTTCATTTGCTTATATATCTAATTTTTAAACCGGCAAGGGGAAATGTCGTCTGTAAAGAAAAAACGCAAATACAAAATCGCAAAGCATAAAAGAAAAAAGCGCAGCCGCAGAGATAGACACAAGAAGAGCTAGACTCTAACTATGTGGACATATCCCGATTTTTACGACGTCATCGTCGTTGGCGCTGGTCATGCGGGCTGTGAAGCTGCATACGCTTCTGCTCGCATGGGCGCGAAAACGCTTTTGCTTACAATGCATCTCGATACCATAGGCAAAATGAGCTGCAACCCCGCAATTGGGGGAACAGCAAAGGGTCATCTTGTCCGAGAAATTGATGCTCTGGGCGGGCTAATGGGAAAGCTGGCGGATCGCACTGGCATCCAGTTTCGCATGCTTAATAGCTCTAAGGGACCTGCCGTATGGTCACCACGAGCACAAGTCGACAAGTTGGTCTACCAAAACCTGATGAAAGAGACTCTTGAATCTATAGATTCTCTTTTCTTAAAACAGGGCACCATCGAAGATCTCATTGTAGACAACGGGAATATTCTTGGTGTCACAACAGCAGAAGGCATCGTCTATCTCGGCAAAACTGTCGTTCTATCCTCCGGCACCTTTATGCGAGGGCTTATTCACGTGGGACAAGTGAGGTATCCTGGAGGGCGCGATGGAGACAAACCTTCAATTGGTCTGTCTGGGTCACTAGACAGACAAGGATGTCGACG
>CAMFJP010000058.1 GCA_945957075.1 uncultured Chlamydiae bacterium | reverse complement strand
GTTCTTTCCTTGCAACACAAAGAACCGAAAAAGCAGATGGAACTCTTTCTGGGAAACCACAAAGACTCTGGGCTGTGCATTGCGTCCAAGGAACGCGCGGAGCTGCTTTTCCAAATCATATTTTAGAAAAAGGATTTGCAACCATCTTTAAAGGGCAGTATCCTTGGGTAGATAGTTATAGCGCTTATAGAGATAATGATAAGGAGCGCAAAACAACGCTTGTGGCTTGGCTGCGTCAGTGCGGTGTCCAGCCTGGAAAAGGGCGCGTGTTTGTGTATGGATTTGCAACAGATTATTGCGCCGGCTGGTCTGCGGAAGATCTGTGCAAAGAGGGGTATAACGTGACCATGGTCGTAGATGCAAGTGCCGGTCTTGACCCAAAAGGGACGCAAGAAAAACTGCAGGCATTGCGCGCAATTGGTGTGGAAATTCTTACTGTGGATCAAGCGATTGGAAAATATCCAAAATATTTTAATCAAAGACAAGAGTCTAGAGTCTAATCCCGCCGTACGCATGAGACGTGTGCGCAGTCATCCCGTGCTGCGCACGCTTGCGAGACAAACACGCCTTAGTGTCGATGAGCTCGTTCTTCCATTATTTGTATGGCAAGGAGAAAGTATCCCCCTTGCCTCCATTCCAGGACATACCCTTTTTAATTTAGATCGTTTGCCCTATGAGATTGAAAACATTCTTGAGTTGGGCATTTCTTCTATTATTCTTTTTGGAGTGTCTATAGACAAGGATGAAAAGGCTTCTTTAGCGTATGCGGAAGAAGGAATTGTTGCCAAAGCCCTCCGGTTGATTAAAAAAAAAGCGCCGGGGCTGCTTGTGATTGCAGATGTGTGTTTGTGTGGTTATACAAGTCATGGTCATTGTGGGATTGTCCGTGGTCAAGATGTGGATAATGATGAAACCCTTACACTGCTTAAGAAAGTTGGATGTTGCTATGCCCATGCCGGTGCTGATGTGTTAGCCCCAAGTGGAATGATGGACCATGTGGTGAGCGCTTTGCGTGCAGAGCTCTCTCATATGCCTATTTTAAGTTATGCTGTTAAATACGCCTCTTCTTACTATGGCGGATTTCGGGAATCTACAAAATGTTCTTTAAGGCCCGGTGATTCAAGAAGCAGCTATCAAATGGACCATGCTAATTGCGATGAGGCTGTGCGCGAGGTTAGTTTAGATCTTCAAGAGGGGGCAGATATGGTTATGGTTAAGCCAGCTGGGCTCTATCTCGATGTTATAGCGCGGGTGCGAGCTTGTTTTCCCGGTGTTGCTTTGGGCGCGTATCAAGTGAGTGGCGAGTATGGTATGATCAAGGCCGCGGCCGAAAAAGGTTGGTTGGATGAAAAGGCTGCGGCCTTAGAGTCGCTTATCGCGATTAAGCGTGCAGGCGCCCAATTTATCATTACGTACTTTGCTAAACAGGCGGCTCTTTGGCTTAGATAAGCGTATAGAAATTATTTTATTTGTGCTATATTCGCCTGCATTGATAATAGAAGGCTGAACTGTAGGCAAGAGGGAGTTTCATGTTAGATCGTTTAAGGGTAATCCTGGACATCCAGGAGCTGGATATGAAAATGCGCCGCTTAATGCGGATGAAGATAGAAAGACAAAAAGAGCTAGAGCAGATTGCCGATTTGCGCAAAGAGCTGAATACCCAGTTAGAGGAAAAAGAAAAGGAACTACAGGAGCTTAGTAAAACGATTCAGCATCTTGAACAAAAAATTCAAGAAGCGCAGGTCAAAACCAAGCGCCTAGAGTCTCAGCAAAGCTCTGTTAAAAAAGTCGATGAGTTTAATGCCTTGACCCAGGAAATTACAGCATCGGAAAGAGAGCGCATTGCAACAGAACAGAAGGTTTCGGATCTTGTTGATAAACGCGTTGCAGAGGAAGAGATTTTAGAGAAAATCAAAGAAAGTCTTGTTGTTTCCCAAGAAAGTAGCGCCGCTTTGGAAAAAGAAATTGAAGCTAATATTGTATTGATTAACGAAGAGGGTAGAGGGCTTAAAGAGGCGCGCGATGCTTTAGCTAAAGAAGCGGATCCCGAAACTCTTGCGATCTATGAAAGGTTGCTTCGCAATAAAAAAGATCGCGTTGTGGTTTCTATAGAAAATCGTGCGTGCAGCGGGTGTCATATTGTTCTTACAGCTCAGCATGAAAATGTTGTGCGTAAAGGGGAAAATCTTGTTTTCTGCGAGCACTGCTCGCGCATCCACTACTGGCAGGAGAGTGAAGCTTTAGAGGGTTCAGCCGGTGCTGGAAAACGCCGTCGCCGTCGGGTTGCAAGTAGTTCGTAAGGATGTTATCGGGAAGGCAAGTAATCGCCGCTGTGGGGTAGCCACAGGGGAGGAAAGTCTGGACTTCATAGGAGGAGATACCAGCGAAAGGCTGGGGGCTGCAAAGCTACGGAAAGTGTCACAGAAAATATACCGTGCTTATGTTTTTTAACGACATATGCAACAGGCTGAAAATGCCATCTTTAAGAGATGAGCCACACGTGCAGCAATGCATGGTGCTACAAACCCTATCTGAAGCAAGAAAGTAGCAGGAGCACCCGTTCTCCGCGGGCCTGCTTAAAATATATCGCTTGAGGATCCTGGCGACAGGTTCCCTAGAGGAATGATTACGAGTATAGTTTGCGCTATACAACAGAATCCGGCTTATCGCCTTCCCGGTCTTTTTCCAAACAAAAAGGGTGAGCTTTTTCGTAAGCCTCTTTTTTCAAACGCGTTGAAACATGTGTATAGATAGTTGTTGTAGTTAGAGCTGCGTGTCCAAGTAACGTTTGTATTGTTTTAAGATCCATTCCCTTTTCCAGCCAGTGGGTCGCAATGGAATGTCTTATCGTATGGGGAGTCACCTTCTCAGCAAGTCCTGATTGTAATAAATATTTCTTGAATAATCGATCGACAGAACGAGTGGATAGTCTGCCGCCAAAACGATTAAGAAATAGCGCTGATTTGTCGATCTCTTCTCGATCTGGGTGCTGCAAGTATTTTTTTATCCAAGAGAGCGCATGTGTTGTGATGGGCACAAGGCGTTCTTTTTTACCTTTGCCCCGCACACGAACCATAGATTGTGCACTGTTTACATCCTCTTGATTTAACCCTGTGAGCTCGCTGATGCGCAAAGCTGAGCTGTATAGACATTCCATCATCGCTCTGTCTCTGATCCCAAAGCAAGAGGTGGAATCGGGCTCAGCAAAAAGTCTTTCTATTTGTTCGTAGGCTAATGAGGTGGGGATTTTTTTTTCAATTTTTGGACTGTCTACGCCTTCCATGGGATTGATTGTGATTTTTTTTTTACGCAGTGCATAGATAAAAAAAGAGCGCAGTGAAGACAGGTGGCGTATTAGAGATCGTTTTGCAATCCCCTGCTTTGCAAGATGGGCAATGTGCTCGCGAATATGGTGTTTTGTTAAGCTTTGAAGATCAACACTTACGTGTTTGCAAAAGGCGTTAAGATCAAGGGAATAATTGCGGACTGTGTGTGGCGATGCCTGTTTTACAAGGCGCAAATAGTGCAAAAATTCCTCAATCACTACTTGGAGCATATGTTTTTTTCTGATACCATCTATTGCCTATATGATTACACTAAATGCAATTTCAAAAAAAGTGGGCAGTCGTCTGCTTTTTGATAATGTGACGATGACTTTTAATGTAGGCCATCGTTATGGCCTTACAGGACCGAATGGTTCTGGCAAGTCAACGCTTATGAAAATTATTATGGGCCTTGAAGAGCCCTCTTCTGGCAGTGTATCCCTTCCTCATAAAGTAGGATTTTTAAGGCAGAATATTGAGGCCTATCGCGACATCCGGGTCCTTGATGTTGTAATCATGGGAAATGGGCGTCTTTGGAATGCTATGCAGGAAAAAGATAGGCTATACGATCTTGATATGACAGATGCTATTGGAATGCGTTTGGGGGAGCTTGAAGAGATCATTACAGCAGAAGACGGATACATGGCGGAGGCTCAGGCAGAGGAGCTGCTTGAGGGCATGGGTATTACAGGTTCTTTGCATAATCATACCATGCGCACGATTCCAACAGATATGCAGTTTCGCGTCATGTTGTGCCAGGCTCTTTTTGGCCATCCCGAAGCATTACTTTTGGATGAGCCCACAAACCACTTGGATTTGGAGTCTATTCAGTGGCTTGAGAAATTTTTACACGACTATGAAGGTACACTTGTTGTTGTTAGTCATGATAGACATTTTTTGAATGCAGTAACAAGTGATATAGCAGATATCGACTATGATACCCTGATTGTTTATCCAGGCAATTACGATATGATGCTTGCTGCAAAAACAGCTGTACGTGAGAGGACGGAGGCAGAAAATAAGTCCAAAGAGAAGAAAGTAGCGCAGCTTAGAGAGTTTGTGGCCCGTTTTGGGGCGGGTACGCGCGCAAGTCAGGTGCAGTCTCGTGTGCGTGAGATTCAAAGGTTACAACCTCAGGATTTAAAACAATCCAATATTCAGCGCCCCTATATCCGCTTTTATCCACCAGAAAAGCAATCTGGACAGGTGGTGTTTTCTTTAAACAACCTATGTAAGGCTTATGATGGAAATCCTGTTATCCAACACCTCACATGCGATATTCTTCGTGGGGATAAGATTGGGGTTATTGGGAACAACGGACGGGGAAAAACCACACTTTTAAAAATGCTAGCTGGCGTTCTTCAACAGGATACAGGCAAGCTAGATGTAGGATACAACGTTCAGCTTGGGTATTTTCCGCAGAATCATTCTGATATCATGGATAAAAAATCTACGATCCAGGCATTTGCGTGGCTAAAAGATCAAAAAGAGGGCGTCTATGATCAAGATGTGCGCAGCGTTCTTGGGAAGGTTCTCTTTTCCGGTGACGATGCCTTTAAGCCTTTGTCCCACCTTTCTGGGGGTGAGACGGCACGCCTTATTCTAGCTGGGATGATGCTTAGAAATGATAACGTACTCATTTTGGATGAGCCGAATAATCACTTAGATCTTGAGGCTGTGTCTGCTCTTACTTGGGCAATTGAGGATTATAAGGGAACTGTTATCGTAGCCACCCACGATCGCGATTTGCTGACTCAAAGCGTTACGCGTCTGATCGCTCTTGAAGAAGATACAATTCGTGTTTTTGACGGTCCTCTTGATGAGTATCTAGCCCGCTACCGTCCCTCAAAGTAATAGACATCTTGCGTAACTTGCTTTGCTTGGCAGCGCCGCGCTTTTTGGCAGTTTTAAACCAAAATTTCTCGGCAATATGTCTCCATATTACCTCGAAATTTGGGTTTAAAGCTGCTCAAAAATCATCAGCGCTGCTAAGCAAAGCAAGTTATGCAAGATGTCTAATGACCTCAGTAGCGAGTTTTATTTTCTGGGATTGGTATTGCATTCCTGGTATAGGGCAGATGTATGAATATATTTTATAAGCAGAGTACGCTGCCAGCGGATTTTTCTAGAAAAATTGGTGCAACGCCTGCACGTATTGGTCCTTATCCCGTAGAAAAACTGATTAATCGTGGGGGTATGGGGGTTTTATATCTTGGCCGTGACCCTACAACACACCAGCTGCTTGCAATTAAGGTGTTATCCCAAAAATTTGTCAACAATCCGGAGGCAACCCAGCGTTTTTTGCAAGAGGCACACATCATTAGCTCGACAAGGCATCCCCACATTGTTGCAATTTATGGTGAGGGGGCTTGGGAAGGGGGGTTATATATTGCAATGGAGTACATTGATGGAATTACCCTTAGCCGGTTTATTGCGCAAAAAAAGTGCTCCTTAAAACGTGCCATTGATCTTTTATTACAAATTGCTTCCGCTTTGGCCCATCTACACAAAGAGGGCATTGTCCATCGCGATCTTAAGCCTGAAAATATTCTATTAAACACAAAAAACCAGGTTAAAGTTATTGATTTTGGGATAGCACAGCTGCATCAAGTGGCGCATGCTATGAAACCAGGTGAGATGGTAGGAACTCCTAATTACTTAAGTCCCGAGCAAAGGCATCATCCTGATCAAGCAGGGTTTGCATCGGATATTTATGCTTTTGGAGTTATTGCCTATGAACTGATTTTAGGCAAATTAAGCTATGGGGCTATCGAGCTCTCTAAGATTCCTCTTGGGATTAGACCGATTATAGAAAAGGCACTTGCCTTCTCCGTAAAAGACAGGTATATCCAATTTGTAGATATCATTTCCGATTTGCGTCGTTACCTAGCGTCTGCAGATTTGGATAAAGATAGATCCAAAAGCGATGTAACAAAAGAGATGCAAGAAACGTTGCAAGAACTACACGCTCGCTTGTTTTCCCCTCACATCCCATTGTGGCCCGATGTGGAAATTGGGTATGCCATCCAAAAAAGAACAGAATCTTTAGGTTTTTATTGTGACTTTTTTAAGTATGCAGATCAAAAAAAAATGATTCTTTGTGCCGAATCTGTTGCTCCTGGTATTCAGGCTTCTATCCATATTGCGTTGTTCAAGGGGATGGCATATGGTTTGTTGCATGGAATAGAGGCGCCAGATCCTGTTGTACTGCTAGATGCTTTACATGCTTTGGTGAGAGAAGCAATTGCAGAAGGAAAGATTTTTTTGCAGATTGTACTTCTTGATTCTGGAAATGACATGCTAACTTATGCATCTTGTGGATGCGGTGGGTGTATGCATATCTCTGAGGGGCAAGCAGCTGCCCACCCCCTTCACGCGGAAAATATAGCCTTAGGAGATACGCGCCCTGCAGTTTTTAACCAGGGGACATGCAGCTGGCTTCCTGGAGACCGCATCATTTTTCATTCGCTTAGTGCAGATCAAAACATAGAAAAACATCTTATAAATGCCCTCGAAAAAAATCGTTACTTGTCTGTCCAAGGCCAGGCCGATGTCCTTTGCAGAGCCTTGCCGCCCTTAGACGATCGCATTAAAACAGTTGTTGGTGTGCGCCGGTTAGATTAGACCTCTTACGTAATTACGCAAGAGGTCTAATTTTAAAGCTGGCAAAAAGCGTGGCGCTGCCAAACAAATGGGGTTAGGGAAGAGGTCTACTACACCTCTTTGGCGAATTCTTGTTGCTTCTAATTTAAAATTTGTCATATCTTTCGAAACAAGTTTTGTCTACCCAAGGGCTATTTACCACATGCAGCGCATATTTTTAAGAATTATATTTTTGGGCGTTGGCGTTGGTGCACTTCATGGATATAGTGCGCAAGATATTAATAAGGAAACATATACGCTTTTTGCCGATTCCCCACTTTCTAAAGATTCTTATACCATTAACTTTACTAACGTCTCGATCATTGAGTACATTCGTTTTGTTAGCAAGGTGGGAAATTTAAATTTTGTTTTTGAGGAAGCAGACCTTGGATTTAATGTGACGATTGTTTCGGAAGATCCCATTTCCGTAAAAAACATCATGTCTATTTTGGTGCAAATTTTGCGCGTACATGATCTTGCTTTGCTTGAACAGGATAACAATCTGCTGATTACAAAAAGTAAAGAAGTAAATCAGATTTCGACGGTTGTTTCATCAGACCTTCCAATGCCAGCGCGCGAGGTGCCACTAGTTACCCGTGTTTTTCGTATTAAAAATGCCTCTCTTGGAACCGTCGCTACAATTATTAAACCTTTAATGTCGGCATCTGCACAAGTAGAGGTGTCCAATGAAACAAGACAGCTCATTGTCACGGACATCACAACCAATGTAGAAAAAGTAGATGCCCTTTTGGCTAGTATTGATGCCCCGCATACCCCTCTTGATGTAGAAAGCTTTTTAGCAAAGCATGTGGCTCCAAAGGATTTGATTACTTTAGCAGAAAAAATTGTGACCCCCTTTGCAGAGGGAAATCCGTTGATTTTTGTCTCTCAGCCAGAAACCAATACAGTATTTGTTGTATCGACTCCCTATCTTATCGATCGAACGATGACCCTTTTGCAGGATCTAGATTCTCCTTTACATGCAACAGCTTCTCCTTCTTTAGAGGATCAGTCTGTTTTGCTTTATAAGGTAGAAAAACGATCGATTGATGATCTATTAAATATTCTTGATGAAATGGCGTCGCAGTTACAAGTCCCAGGGAGCCCATCCAGTAGGTTGTATCAAACATTGGCTTCAGTGAAGACATTAAAAGATGCTAATGTACTTATATTTCTTGGGGATCCAGAGACACTCGTTAAAGTAAAAGGAATTTTGTCTACAGTAGACTCTATACCCACAGGGGGGGGTAGAGGCACTTTTTATGTATATAGGATTCATTCTGCTTCAGATGGACAAATTGAACGCTCTTTAGAGCAGATGGTAGAGAATTTACAAAAATCTCCCTATCCTGATCAGGAGCTTATACAAGCTATTCATAGCATGCGATGGATTCAGGCTGTCTCTTATACACATCTCCGAGCCCACGAGACGTAGAGGAATCT
>CAMFJP010000057.1 GCA_945957075.1 uncultured Chlamydiae bacterium | reverse complement strand
GGTGGAGGGGGGCTGAGCATCCGCTATCTCCTATGGGAGAGAGTGGGGTATGGGGCTGTTTTATTCCTTCTCTTTGTGTTGGCGATAAATACAAGTTTGAACTTACGGATCGGCAAGGGAGGGTGTTTTTAAAGGCAGACCCTTATGCTCTTTATAGTGAGTTGCGTCCTAAAACGGCATCTGTTGTCTGGGATGTGGATGACTTTGTGTGGCAGGATGCGATATGGATGGAAAAACGCTCTAAAACAGGGCCGATGAATATCTACGAGGTTCATCTTGGTTCTTATAAGAGAGCAGATGGTGGCTTTTTAAATTATCGTGATCTTGCACACGATCTTGCAGCGTATGCGACTGCGATGCATTTTTCTCACGTGGAGCTGCTTCCTGTGATGGAGCATCCTTTGGATGAATCATGGGGGTATCAGGTAACTGGTTTTTTTTCTGCGACGAGTCGTTTTGGAACGCCTGCAGACTTTCAGTATTTTGTAGATTATTTGCACAGGGCCGGTATTGGGGTGATTTTGGATTGGGTGCCTGGCCACTTTCCTCGGGATGATTTTGCTCTTGCGCATTTTGATGGCACTTTTTTGTATGAGCATGCAGACCCGCGTCAAGGGATACATCCACATTGGGATACGCATATTTTCAATTATGGCAGGAGTGAGGTTTCCAATTTTTTAATTGCGAGTGCTCTTTTTTGGTTGGATAAGATGCATGTGGATGGGCTTCGTGTGGATGCTGTGGCTTCGATGTTGTATGCAGATTATGGAAGAAATCATGGGGAGTGGGTTGCAAACATTCACGGTGGGCATGAAAACTTGGAGGCAATTGCTTTTTTAAAACATCTCAATAGTATTGTGCACACATATTTTCCCTCTGTTTGGATGTGTGCTGAGGAGTCTACAACCTTCTTTGGGGTGACTTTGCCTGTGGAGCAAGGAGGGCTTGGCTTTGATCTTAAGTGGAATTTGGGATGGATGCACGATGCGATTCGTTATATGAAACGGGATCCTTTATTTCGCTTTCATCATCAAGATGAGCTCACTTTTGGTTTGTTATATGCTTTTTCGGAGCATTTTATTCTTCCTCTTTCACACGATGAGGTGGTGCATGGAAAGGGGAGTTTACTGAGCAAGATGCCAGGGGATGTGTGGCGCAAATGTGCGCAGCTGCGCCTTTTTTACAGCTATATGATGTGCTATCCTGGAAAGAAGCTGATTTTTATGGGTTGTGAGTTTGGGCAATGGGGGGAATGGCATGCTGGACGTTCTATAGATTGGCATCTTTTAGAGTATCAAGAGCATGTAAGATTGCAGCTTTGTGTTGCCGATGTTAATAGGCTGTATCAAGGGGCAGCTGCTTTATGGCAGTATGATGCAGATGAGCGTGGGTTTGCATGGGTCGATTTTAGCGATAGGGAAAATGGGGTTATTGCTTATATGCGCCGGGCAGACACACAGTGTCTTTTGTGTATTCATCATTTTACTCCGAGCTCTGTTCCCGAGTATTTTATGGCTTTGTCTTTTGTTTCTAGGGTGGAGCTTTTACTAAGCACAGATAGAGAAGAATATGGGGGCTCTTGTACACTATTTGAGTATAAGTGCGTAGAGGGTGGAATTTGTTTTTCTTTGCCTCCTCTTGCGACATTGATATTTGAGGTGTTTTTTGACAAAAGATGATTATTTAAAACTTGTAGAAGAGGTGCGTCTGCATGACTATCTTTATTTTGTGCAGTGTGCTCCGCGTATTTCTGATTATGAATATGACAGGCTTTTAGAAAAGCTTAGCCATGTGGAAAAAGAGCATCCCGGTTGGGTGCTTCCAACGTCTCCGACGCAAAGAATTAGCCCTGCTTTATCTAAAGGTTTTGTGCAAAGAGCGCATGTGGCGCCGATGCTTTCGCTTGCCAATACCTATTCGGAAGAAGAGATTGCAGCTTTTATAGAGCGTGTTTACAAGGGATTGGATAGAAAGGATGTCGATTTTTACTGCGAACTCAAAATGGATGGGGTTGCTATTTCCTTGCGCTATGAAAATGGGATATTTGTACGGGGATTGACAAGAGGAGATGGGAAAAAAGGGGATGATGTGACGGCAAATTTAAAAACGATTGCAGCCCTTCCTTTGCAGCTTATGGGATCGCATCCACCAGAGTATTTAGAGGTGCGCGGTGAGGTGTTCATGCCACATCAGGCCTTTCAAAAAAATAATGAGGAAAAGCAGGCTCTCGGAGAAGAGCCTTGGGCCAATCCACGTAATGCGGCTGCGGGTTCTTTAAAGCTTCTTGACTCACGTATTGTGCATGGCCGGGGACTTTCTTTAATTTGCTATGGAATTGTAGAGGGGTATCCTTTTTCTATAGATACGCAGCACGCTTGTCATCCTTTGATGGAAAAGTTGGGGCTTCCTGTGTTTCATAGGGAGCAACGAGCTCTTTGTCGCAATGTAAAAGAGATTATGGAATTTGCAGATGTGATCCATAAACAACGTACAAAAATGCCCTTTGATATTGACGGGATTGTGATTAAAGTCGATCAGCTGGCATTTCATGATATTTTGGGTATGACTGGAAAAACACCTCGTTTTGCAGTTGCTTATAAGTTTGCTCCGGAGCAAGCAGTAACGCGTATTGAAGCGATTACAGTGCAGGTGGGTAGAAGTGGCATTTTAACGCCTGTAGCGGAATTGCAACCTGTATTTCTTGCAGGGAGTACGATCTCTAGGGCTACTTTGCATAATCAAGATGAGATCAAACGTCTGGATGTGCGTATTGGTGACTTTGTTGTAATCGAAAAAGGGGGGGATGTGATCCCTAAGGTTGTAGAGGTGGATCTGTCTCAAAGAAAATCTGGAGCCCCCGTGTGGCATATGCCAAAAAATTGTCCGATTTGTGGGACTCTTGTGGTCCATATTCCAGGTGAGGTGGCTGTGCGCTGTCCCAATAGAAAGGGGTGTGGTGAGCAGTTGATACGTCGTCTTGTTTTTTTTGCAGGCAAAGGGGGGATGGATATTGATCATCTTGGCGATAAGGTGGTGCGTCAGCTAGTGGAAAAGGGGCTTGTTAAAGAGCTTGCAGATATCTATCAGCTGACAGAAAAAGATCTTTCTAACCTAGAAGGTTTTAAAGACAAAGCCATTTCTAATCTTTTGGATGGGATTGAAGCTTCAAAGCATGTTCCTTTAACGAAATTTTTAGTAGCTCTTGGTATTAAGCATGTGGGCGAGGGAATTGCAGAGCTGCTGGCTGAATCTTTTGCAAGTGTGGAGGCTTTGATGGAGCTTTCGGAAGAGGCGCTTGTCCAGATTCCAGGCATTGGTCCTAAGATCGCAGAATCTATTGCGACCCATTTTGCAGATCCGTCTCATAGAGATGAGGTAAAGGCTCTTTTTCGAGCAGGAGTTTTGCCAACACCTCCTCCAAAGAAAATGCAACATGTCTTTTCCGGTAAAACGTTTGTGCTAACAGGGACTCTCTCTGGATATACGCGCAGTGAGGCAACAGAGCTTATTCGCACCCGCGGTGGCAAGGTTGTTGGCTCTGTTAGCGCAAGCACAGATTTTGTGCTTGCGGGTGCGGAGGCAGGCTCTAAGCTTGGTAAAGCTCAAGCTCTTGGAGTGCGTATCCTTTCCGAGTCTGAGTTCTCCGCTCTATTGTAAAAAATTTATTTTATTGGAAGTGGGGGACAGACGCATTTATTGTAGTGGCATCGTCGTTTAATGAAGTAAGGGGTGGTGGCGCTTGCTGTGTCATTATCAATGGTGAAGGATTCTTTCCAGGTAGTAAAGAGGTCGTAAACTTGCAAATTTGTAAATAGACGTGAGTTTAGATGTTTAATAGAGGGGTGTCGGGGCGAAGGCGGTGAGGGAGGTATTGCTCCACGCGCGTTTTTGTAAAACAGGGTGAAGCCAGGGCCTCCAAAAAAGGCATTTGGGTAGTAAGTGCCCCAACGCTCTTGATTAGAATCTACAAAGAGGGGCCCTGGCACAAAGGGGACGGTGTTTAGTGGAGAGAGGATGGTGTTTTGCTCTCTTGTGGCTGTGAAGATGCGCAGCTGATCTGCTGTAATGCTGCACGAGGTGTCGATGATAAAGCTTCCAGGTCCGTAGTCTTGTGGGGTTGGGAAATTGTTGTCTACAACAAGGGTCACGTTGTTTGGGGAGGTTATGAAACTATCTGGCTGCATTTCGATGTTAACGCCCGCAATGATAAGGGATGGTCCGGTAGACTGTAGACTGGATGGGGTAAGTGGTGTATTGCCAATCAATGTGATATTTTGTCCCGATGTCAAGTTTAAAGAGGCACCGGAGGTGATGCTGGCTGTGGAACCTGTAGCAACTCCAGATTGCAGGAGTATATTTTGTACTGCATTGCCTGTAATGGATCCTGTGGCTGTTGAGATAAAGGCAAGGGATCCTGTAGCTAACGGGTTTGTGGTGCCCGAAAGGGTAAGGGCTTTTGCATTAACGATGATGTTGCCAGAACCTAGGGTTTGGATCCGTGCATGTTGACCGGATGTTGATCCAGCTTGCAGTAGGATTTGATTTGCTGTGATTGTGATAGGTCCAGAAGAGCTTGCCCCTGTTTGGATTTCTGCATGGTTTATTCCTGTGGGGGAGAGGCCGCCGATGAGGGTTAAATCATCTGTAATTAGGGTGACAAGCCCAGAGCCGCTTGTGAGTGCGGCCGCAATGGTTGCAGAGCTTGTGCCGCCAAGGCTTGCAGCGCCCCCTTGCAAGGTACATAGGCCAGGTTGTCTTGTAATGACAACATCGCCGCCATTTAGGGTGGCTATCTGCGCTTTTCCATTATTGCCGCCGCCGCCTGTGACATTTGTGTTGCCACCGTCATTAAGGGGGTTGATGTGGATGTTGCCACCAGATGTTGTTTCAATGGATGCTGGGGAGAGATCTCCTATAACAGATAGATTGCCTTTGATGTCTAGATCGATATTGCCAGATGTTGTGCGGATGGCGGCCTCAGAGCCGACATCTGTTCCTCCGGCGATGAGTAGGTGCCCATTTGTCGTAATATTAATGTTTCCAGAGCCGGTTTGGATGCGTGCTGGATTGCTTGCAAGCGAGCCCCCTGTGACATTAAGATCGCCTGTGACGTTTAAGGTGATGGGACCGCTTGTAGATAGAATGTTTGCTGAGGAGTTGATGCCTAAGGGGTGTTCAAGGTTAAGGTCTAGAGCTACAGTGCCATGAATGAGACCTGATGTGGTTTGAATCAGTGCTGAGGAAGCAGCTCCTGTATTACCTTGCAGGTTGCAGTCATTGGTTGTCACAAAGGTAATATCGCCAGATGTTGTAGAAATGATTGGCTGTGAGGCGCTCCCAGATCCTCCCATGAGGACAAAGGTGCCTGTGTTAATATCAATATTTCCAGTTCCTAGCGCCCGTATTTCTACATTTGAGCTGGCTGAGGTGCCTCCAAGTAGTGTGCACGTGACGGGAGAGGTAATGGCAATGCTTCCACTGTGCGCTTGGATCGATGCTGGTTGGGTTTGCGCGCTGGTTCCTAAAACTACTTGAGGGGCGTTTAGGGTGAATGTGTTTGTGGATGGGGGCAATGTGCCATCTAAGTTAATGAGGTCTGCATTAATTTGGATTTTTGTGTCAGCAATGAGAGTCAGTGTTGTTGGAGCGTTCCAGGTGATAGGATCGATAAGGGTGATAATTCCTGGAAGACCAAAGGGGGATGTTGTATTTATTGTAATGGATGTGCCTGCTAAATTTGCAGTTAGGATGGCTGTATCGATGATGCCAGTTGCAGCGGTGGCTGTATAGGTACCAAGGGAAAAGGACATATTGCTGTTGATGCCGCCATTGGCTTTAATATCGATATCGCTTGGATCTAGAAGGAGCATTCCCACTGTGCCGCAGGGAGCTTTTGTAGATACAGTGCCTTCAAAACAGAGGGCCTCTGGTGAGGAAATTTCTATAAAACCTCCATTGCCGTAGAGGCTTTCTGCTTCGGCATGTCCTGTAAAGAGCATGGCCTTTTTTCCCCATAGAAGAATATCACCTGCAGCTTGCACTCCGTTTACAGAAAGGGATGCAGAGACCTCTGTTTTTTCTTGCGATGTGCATACGATATTTCCAGATGGCGCATCTAATGACCCAGAGCATGTGATATCGCCTGCATGCGCTTTAAGTAAAATTCGTCCCCCCTGACTTACTATTTTTGAGGCTTCGATTGACCCTGTATGACGTATTGCAAGTGCGTGCGGGCTTCCAGAGGTCTCGATTTCTACATGGAGTGCACTCAAAGCTCCATCTTGAGTAATGCTCCCAGAGCTCGATAAAGAGGGTCTGATGAAGGTATGTGTTTCGGAGTCTAGTTGGAGTAAAATTTCTTTAGCAGATTCAAGGAAAATAGTGCTTTGGGGGGCTAAGATTTCTCCTTCATTGATGATAGAGTGGGCGATTAAAATGACATCGCCATAGGAAGAATGGATTGTTCCTAAATTTGTGATCGTGCTGTCTTCTGCGCCCCAAAAGCAGATGTGCTCTCCTTGTAAAAAATCGCTATCGAGAGCGTCGAGTGTTGAGGCTAAAAAGCCCGCTGTTTCAATGCGCGCTCCCTTGCCAACAAATACGCCACTTGGATTGATAAGGAAGATCTTTCCATTTGCGTGCAGGGTGCCAAGCAGTGCACTTGGATTTCCGCTATCTACGCGATTGAGTACCCATGCTTTGCTATGTGGTTGTATGAATTTTGTGGTTTCACCAGCCTGTATCGAAAAGCTTTTCCAGTTTAGGATGGTTTTGTCTTCAGCATAAATTTCTAGAGTTTTATCTTTGGCCTGCATGGAAGCAGAGCCGTGTGCTACCCTGGCTCCATGAGGGTGTGCACAGAGGTAGACAGTCGCTAAAAATGCAGGAACTAGATACTGGTATTTCATATTTTTAGTGTGTATATCTATGCATACTTAAGTCAAGTGTATTTTTAGATCCAAAATTAATGCCTTATACTTATATAGTTGCGAATATGAGACTGGTTGCTATTTTTTTATCCCTCGGGATATGCATGCAGGCAAGGGAGATTTACTATCCAGAGCGTGGAATTTATTTTCCGCGAGAGGCTCCTTCTATCCAAAAGACAGAGCAAGAAGATCAGCAAGAGCTCCCCCAAGAGGCTACAGCTTGTGTTGTAGAAGAGGTCGTTGTTCAAGAGTCTTTTGAAGAAGAAGCCGTGGCTTTGCCGTATGTCCACACGATTCTTCTTTTAGGCCGTGAGGCAGATGTGCTATCCGATACACATTCTCTTGCTTCAGGGATTTTGTTTGGTGATATTGACATTCCTGGAAAGGAAAGTGATCTGATTGCGGACTTAGAGCCCTATCTTGGGGGTGAGATTGCCCTTGAAGAGATCGAGAAAATTAGACGCGTTATTTTAAATTACTGGCAAAGTCATAAACGTCCCTTTGTCCGTATATTTATTCCAGAGCAAGATATTACAGAGGGTGTTTTGCAGTTTGTTGTTATGCAAGCTGTTTTAGGAGAGGTGCGTGTGCGTGGGGGCAAGTGGTTCTCAGACCAGTTGTATTTTGATGGAATGCATCTACACTCTGGTGACTTTATCGATGAACAGGTTCTTGTTGATGATTTAGATTGGTTAAATCGCAATCCATTTAGAAGAACGGATGTTGTATATGGGCCTGGAATGCTTCCAGGGACTACAGATATTGAGCTTGTGACTCAGGATAGAATTCCCTTGCGTATTTATGCAGGTGTTGAAAATACGGGAATGGAGCAAACAGGAAGAACGCGGTGGCTTGCTGGTATGAATTGGGGCAATGTCTTTGGTTTGGATCACACTTTTTCCTATCAGTATACGACTTCTTCAGACTTTTATAAATTTCAAGCGCATACAGTTCAGTATACAGCTCCACTTAAATGCCACCATGCTCTTGATATTTTTGGAGGATATTCTCTTGTACATGCACATCTTCCAGATCCAGATCACCATGGCTCGCACGGGTGGAGTCTGCAGGCAAGCGCACGCTACCATATTCCTCTAAGACCTGGAAATAGTAAATTACATGAACTTTATGCGGGGTGCGATTTTAAACGTACAAATAATACGTTGGAGTTTGTGGAAGAGGTGCCACTGTTTGGGAAAAATACGAATCTAACGCAGTTGATTTTGGGGTATATGGGCGGGGTTGAGGGTAAAAAGTGGGCGTTTGCATGGGATGGGTATTTGGCATGGTCCCCTGGAAGTTTTTTACCTGATCAGACTGATGCCGATTATAGAACTCTTAGACCATTTGCTCAGGTTGATTATTTGTATGGGGTTGGGTACTTTGAAACAACACGCAATCTTCCCAAACAATGGTCTACAATTCTTCGATTAAGCGGGCAGCTAGCTAGCGCAAATTTATTGCCCTCGGAGCAGTATGGTGTTGGCGGATATACGACCGTACGGGGCTATGAGGAA
>CAMFJP010000056.1 GCA_945957075.1 uncultured Chlamydiae bacterium | reverse complement strand
GGTGGGGATATGAGCGCGTTCTTTAAGGTGAAAAATTCGGTGAACTAGGGTGTTATTGATGCGACTGAGCTGTTCTGCGGGATTGCTATAGGCGTTTGGTTCTAATTGAGCAAGAACAGCTTTATGTTCCTTGTTTAAAGCATGTAGTGGGGCCTGGTATTCTTGTGAGATGCTAAGAGCTGCTGTCTGCGGAATCTCTTGTTCTATTTTTTCTACGACTGAAGCAAAGTCAGCGCCCTCTTCTTTAAGGAGGAGAGAGGCTTTTTCAGCGATATGTCGGCTGATGTCTGGGTTGTCTGCACGCACAGAAAGAATTTGGTAAGTGCATTGATCTAAGGAAGGGTTTTCATTGCAATAACGCTTGTATGCACGTTTAATATCTTGAGGATGAACGCCGAGAAGTGCTTTATTGTGTACCCTATAACCAATCATTTGCTGCACTGTGAGCTCTATTTTCAGCATATCGTGCATTTCTTCATAAGAGATGCCTACTTTTTCAAGATAGCTCATTACATTAGGTCCAAATCGTTTCATTAGCTCTTCACGTATAGTAGCTTCATCGACGGAAAATTCTTTTTCATCCGCATCAGCTAAAATAAGTTGGTGATCTACCATTTGTTGGAGAGTTTGTTTCCAATGGGTAGAATAAAACTGATGCCGAGCTATTGGAGAATAAAGGGCGTCTGGATAGTTACGCTCTAGGAAGACATTCATTTTTTTGATTACATCTGCTGTTGAGATGCTGCGTTCTCTAATGCGCACAAGGACTCTATTATGTACAACAAGTGTTTGATTGGGCTCTGCGCTATGCGCACAGAAAGTGGTAAGGCAGACGACAAGTAATAGGCATCTTGCATAACTCGCTTTGCTTGGCAACGCTTGTGAATTTTGAGCAGCTTTACACCTAAATTTAGAGGTGATATGGAGACATTTTGCCAAGAAATTTGGGTATAAAGCTGCTAAAAAGCGCGGTGCTGCCAAACAAATGGAGTTACGCAAGATGTCTAATATTAATATACGCATAGGTTGTTCCTTTAAACCTCGATTTTAGCTATAGCTTTCTTTTCAGTACAGCAGCAAAAAAGCCGTCCATTGCTCCCTGTTGAGGCAAAGATTGAAAGGGAGGAGTTACCTCTTCTAGGGAAAAGCGTTCTTTAAAAAAATCTATTTGATTTTGATTTTCTTCGGGAAATAAGCTGCATGTTGCGTAGATGATATGACCTTGTGGGGATAGATAATCTAAGGCCTCTTCAAAAATCTTTTTTTGTAGGCAAATAAGTTCTTGGAGGCCTGAAGGTGTTGTTTTCCATTTCATATCAGGATTGCGTCTCCATGTTCCAGATCCGCTGCAGGGTGCATCTACAAGTACACGGTGCATTTTGCCTTTAAGAAGGGGTTTGTTTGGGGAGTCCGGGGGAAGAACTTGACAATTTTGTACCCCAGCGCGACGCAGTCTTTTTTTTGCTTCTTGTAATACAAAAGGTCTTATATCGTGCAAATAAATTTGACCACTCCCTTGCATTTCTGGAGCAAATGCCAGAGATTTTCCTCCTGATCCTGCACAGTAATCTAGAACAAGATGTCCGCGTTTGACGTTTACATGTTGCGCGATGATTTGACTGCCTTCATCTTGCACTTCAAAAAGTCCCTCTTTAAAATCGGGCATACCAAATAAATTTTCTTTTTTTAAGAAACGAATACCCCAAGGAGAAATGGGGGTGGATTCAATGTGATAAAGGTGTTTCCATTTTTGTAGCAGCTCTTCTCTAGATGTTTTTAGTGTATTAACACGGACAGTGGTCGGGGCTTGGGTGTTGCTTGCAAGGCA
The DNA here is from genome assembly GCA_945957075.1 of uncultured Chlamydiae bacterium. Lineage (GTDB taxonomy): Bacteria > Chlamydiota > Chlamydiia > Chlamydiales > Rhabdochlamydiaceae > CAMFJP01. The sequence continues at coordinate 6,627 of CAMFJP010000056.1, read as the reverse complement.
TAACTCGGTTGCCTGTCTCTGTCCGTAGTTTTTTACTAAACATTCAAAAATCCATTTAGGAAAACTAACGCGAACGTGCTCTGCAATACCCTCTTGTGTAGATAGATTTTCTATGCCCTTTTGTTTATAAAGCGCATATAGGTCTTGCCAAGAGCTCGGCTTTGGGCAAAAATACTCTAACAAAGAGCGCCAGCGGATAAGAGCGTAAAGATCTTCGCAGATGGCTTGTCTGTCTTTTGATCCAATGGCCTTGTGTGCTATAAAGTATTTTCTCAGCATTAGGTCTAGAGGAGACTTGGATGTGTCACAAAGACCTAAAACAGTAAGAAGGTGATGCTGCCTAAAGGGCAATTTCATAATATACAACAAATAACGTGGTTATTTTATGCATCTAGTGTACTCGACAGCCGGCATTTTAGGAAGGATGTTTCTTTCGGCTATATTTATTTTGTCGTCCATTCAATATTTTATTGACTTTTCCGAACGAGAGCAGAGATTTTTTTCGATACTTTCTTTGTGGTCTCAAAGTGAAGCGATCCCCTCCTGGTCTAGGGAGCTATTTTTGCACATGTTATCTTGGTCTACAGTTCTTTTTACTATAGGGATTATTCTTGTTTTGCTTGCAGGTCTGTTTGTTTTTTTAGGAGTTCAGGCAAGGCTTGGCGCTTTTTTATTAATTTTATTTATGCTTGTGAAAGTTTTACTCCTATGCCCTCTATGGATGCATACGCATAGTACGCAATGGGTATTGCCCTTTTTGCATAATCTAAGCGTTATGGGTGGACTTTGTATTTTGTTTTCTGTTGGAAAGCATAGGCCAGCGTGAATTTAAAATTATGCCTCTTTTACATTGCCGCAATGGGGATTGTTGGCTTTGGTAGTCCTTTTTTTGCTTCTTTTTTAAGTGTTTTGGCTGCAAGTGTTGGATATGCGATTATTTGGCATGTTCTTAGGTTAGAATCAAGAGCTCGTCAATTTTTTTTATCGAGTTTTTGGTTTTTTGGCGTTTCTTTGATTCAGCTCAGTTGGATGACAGCAATTGAATATCAGGGGATCTACATTATAGTCGTTTACCTCGCCTTATGTCTTATGATCGGTGTGCAATTTGGGCTTTTTACTTTATGTGCTTGTAGAGCTTTTTCTTTATTGACCGTTTGTGCACTGGCAGCATTGTGGACCTTGGTTGAATGGGGAAGGCTTTTTTTTCTGAGTGGATTTTCCCTAGCTCCAGTTGGGCTTGCGTTAACAGGATATACGGCGCCTATGCAGTTTGCTTCTTTATTCGGGATTTTAGGCCTTTCTTTTTGGGTAATGCTTACGAACCTGATGTTTTTTTCAAAGAAAATCATTTTATTTTGTTTTGTGGCTGCAGCGCCCTATCTTTTTGGTTTTTTACATATTATGTATCACAATGAAAGTCTAAAAGCCTCTCCTAGGGAGGCAGTATGTCTTGTTCAGCCAGGACTTTCTCCTGATCAAAAGATCCCATTACAAGGGCGCATCCAGCGTTTTATTCCGCCGTTTCACCAATGGGAAAGGCTATTTTCTTGGTTTGCACGTATGAAAGAAATTCCAAAAATAATTGTATTTCCAGAAGCGGCCTTACCCTTTTCGCATGCGTTTCCCATTGCTTCGCAGGAAGAGGCTATAGAGATGATACAATCTTATTTTCCAAGTAGTGTGGAGCCAGCGAAGATGGACGGCTTGGTTTCGCATGACTTTTTCGCGCAATTTTTATCCGATTATTATAACGCTGATGTTATTATTGGATTGGACTATGAATTGCAGGATGTTGCACATTCTTCTGCGTTTTGTTTTAGTCCGTACTCTAAAAAAACTTTGCGATATGACAAAAGAATTCTTTTGCCTCTAGCCGAATATCTGCCATTTAAATGGTTGAAGAAATGGGCTTCTTCCTACGGGATCACCTCCTTTTTTTCTCCTGGAAAACAAGCGGAGGTCTTTTCTTGTAAAAAAAAATACGCTGTTTCTATCTGTTATGAAGAAACGTTTTCCCATATTGTACGTGAAGGTAGGCTTTTAGGAGCTGGGGTGCTTGTTAATATAACAAATGATGGCTGGTATTTTTTTTCTCGGCTTCCTGAGTACCATTTTTTTTTAGGTCGATTGCGGTCTGTAGAAAATGGGGTGCCCCTACTTCGAGCGTGTAATACAGGGGTTACCTCGTGTATTGATGCTTTAGGTCGAACAGTGAGCGTGTTACGGGAAGATAGTGGTATTCTTGTAGTCCATATGCCGACCTATCAATATAAAACTCTATATACCTTTTGGGGTGATAGAGGTATTTTGGTAATTTGCTTTGTTATAATAGGGATCCAGCTTTTTATGCTTGCCCAAAAACTCATGCGTCGGATAAATTTTTGCCGATGAGAACTGCTGTCTGGAGAGAGAATTGTCTTTTGTGAAACAAAAAACTTTAAAGAGCGCGATTTCTTTCCAAGGGATCGGTCTGTTTACGGGTGCATCTACATCTTTGCGCCTTATTCCAGCTCCAGAGAACACCGGTATTGTCTTTAAGCGCGTGGATTTGCAAGCAACCCCTTCTATTTTAGCTCATGTCGAAGCAGCTGATGCAGGTATGCGTTGTACACGTATTGGAAGTCAAGATAAGGGTATTCAAACTGTAGAGCATTTACTTTCGGCCTTGCATGCGTTTGGGGTTTGTAATGTTTTTATTGAATTAGATGGACCCGAAGTCCCCATCCTTGATGGAAGTGCTCTCTTTTTTTCTCAAAAAATTATAGAAGTTGGATGTGAAGAACAAGGGGATAGACCCGTTTATCACTTGCAAGAGCCAGTGTTTTTTTCTCAGGGTGAGACCCATATTGTAGCAATTCCAAGTCATGAACTGCGCATGAGTTATACATTGCATTATCCAGAGTCTTCTTTGCTTTCATCTCAGTTTTATTCCGTAGTCATTAATGAACATTCTTTTTTGCAAGAAATAGCTCCGTGTCGTACCTTTTCTCTATATGAAGAAATTGCACCTTTCATTGCTTCTGGTCTTGTTAAAGGTGGAAGTCTCGATAATGCCGTTATTGTAAAAGAGGGCAAGGTGATGAATGAGGGGGGATTGCGCTTTCCTGATGAAATGGTAAGGCACAAAATTTTGGATTTACTTGGTGATTTAGCGTTGATAAATAGATCTTTTCTAGCTCACGTGATAGCGATTCGCTCTGGGCACCGTTCCAATATCGCCTTTGCGAAAGAAATGCTAAGGAAAATGGAGAATACATGATGACTGTAAATAGCCCTAAAAACTCCGTTCTTTTGGATATCAAGCAGATAGCGCAAATTTTGCCGCATCGATATCCTTTTTTACTTGTTGACCGTATTTTGCATTTAGATCTCCAAGAAAATCACATCATAGGGCAAAAAAATGTGACTGTAAATGAGCAGTTTTTTCAAGGCCATTTTCCAGGTGTTCCTATCATGCCAGGTGTTCTTATATTAGAAGCTTTGGCTCAGACAGGGGGGATCCTTGTTCACCAAAAAGGAAAAACTGGAAAAATTGCTGTTTTACTGAATATTAATCGCACAAAGTTTCGGCGCCCTGTAGTCCCAGGAGATGTGCTTTTTTTGCATGCAACAGGTCAGCATTTAAGCGATAGAGGGGGACGTATTCTTGCTAAAGCAGTAGTAAATGAGCAGCTAGCTGTTGAAGCCGAGATTGGATTTGCTCTTGTAGATAAGGATCAACTTTAACAGTGGATGAACATGTCTAATGCTAACATTCATCCCATGGCCATTGTTGAGCCAGGGGCCCACATAGGCGAAGGGGTAACGGTTGAAGCTTTTGCTGTAGTGAAGGCAACTGTCACTTTAGGCGATCATGTCGTCATTAAATCTCATGCTTATGTCGATGGTAACACAACGATTGGAGAGGGAACCGTTGTATGGCCATTTGCAAGTATTGGAACAAAGGCGCAAGATTTAAAATACCGAGGTGAAAAGACCTTTGTAAATATAGGGAAATACTGCGAAATTCGTGAATATGCAACGATTAATTCTTCGTGTCAAGAAGGATCTGTTGTGAGGGTTGGGGATCATTGTTTAATTATGGCTTATTGCCATGTAGCGCATAATTGTGAAATTGGTAGCCATGTTGTGATGGCAAATGGTGCGATGTTAGCAGGACACGTTATTGTAGAGGATCATGCGATTATTGCCGGAATGACTCCTGTCCATCAGTTTTCACGTATTGGCGCCTATGCGATGGTTGGGGGGTTGAGCAGGGTTACTCATGACGTGCCTCCATTTACCTTGGGAGCTGGTTCTCCGTATAAGGTGGGGGGGCTTAATATGGTAGGTCTTAAAAGACATAATTTTTCCCCAGAAGTGCGCAGAGCACTTACAAGAGCTTTTCGCATTACTTATCGTTCTGGCTTGCGTTTGAGTGATGCTTTGCAGCAAATACAGAGTGAGTTTGCGTCGCACTCTCATGTTCAACCTTATATTCAACATTGGCTAGATTTTTGCGCCTCTTCGAAAAGAGGTCTGATAGGATTGCACTTAGAGAGCAAAGAAGAACCTGAGGATCTACAGGACCAATTGCTTACGACGTAAGCTAATGCCAAAATGCATAAAAAACACGACATTAGACGCAGTCAAAACGTCGAAAATCGGCGAACGCAAGAGGCATCGTATTGACTTAATACTATGCCTCTTGCGTTCGCCGATTTGTCGGCTGTTTTGACTGCGTCTAATGTCGTGTTTTTTATGCATTTTGGTATAAACCTCGGTTTCTAATTTTTTACTATTTTTTTGTTGTTTAGGTGATAGTGTGAGGATTGTTTTTTTTGGTACATCGGATTTTGCAGCGCATATTCTCCAGCACGTATTGTCTTGTCAAGACATTGAGATTGTTGCGATTGTAACCCGTCCAGATCGTCCGGTTGGGAGGTCATTGGTTTTAGGATCGCCCCCTGTAAAGCAGTATGCGTCTATGGCAGCACCGCATACCCCAGTATATCAGCCTGAAAAAGCCTCTAGTATGGATTTTGAGGGGATTTTAAGGGGATGTTGTGCAGATCTTTTTGTTGTTGTTGCTTATGGGGAGATTTTAAAAAAATCTGTGCTTATTCTACCTCGGTGGGCATCGATTAATGTGCATGCTAGTTTACTGCCCAAGTATCGAGGCGCGGCTCCCATGCAACGCGCTCTTATGAACGGAGATGTAACCGCAGGTGTGACTATTATTGAGATGGCGGAAAAAATGGATGCAGGGGCGATGCTTGGCAAGGCAAAGATGCAGGTTGAAGAAGGGATGACCTATGGAGATTTAAAAAAAGAATTGCAGGAACTGGGAGCTCATCTTCTTGTTCAGGTCATGCGCTCTTTTGCGGCAGGTAGTGTGTGTAAACAGCAGCAATCCGATGAAGAGGCAACATATGCTCCAAAAATTGCGCCTGAAGAAGAAAAAATTATTTGGAAGAATTCAGCTATTGATGTTCACAATCATATTCGAGCGTTGGCGCCGCAGCCTGGAGCTTGGTGTTATTGGGAGATCAATGGTCAAAAAAAACGGTTAAAAATACGCCGTTCGGAAATAGCGCGCATGTCTTGTGAGTTTGATGAAGGTGTGAAGAGAGAACCTGGTGAGGTGATATGTTTTACCCCTAATCAGTGGACTGTTTCTTGTGGAAATGGAGCTATTAATATTTTGGAAATGCAGTTAGAAGGAAAGAAAAATTTATCTCTTTCCGAGTTTGTAAATGGATCTAGGGGGTATCCTAGAATTTTACTTTGAAAAAACAAATCCTTGCATTATGATGACCTTCTCTTAATAAATTCTTAATGACAGGAGATGTTTATGACAACGGGTGTTGCGTATGCGCCGGTGTTTACAGGGTATGCAAAAGGACCTTTTCCTAAAGATGGAACAAAACTTATTTCTGCTTTTGGGAAGATCGCAGAGCTTGCTGGAAAAACGCTTCCAGTTAGAGTACAATCGGCTTGTCAAGCCTCTGGACTTGCTAACAAAGTGCTATCTGTTGCCGAATTTCCAGGTAAAGCTTGTGATCTTATTGCGGATGCAGTTAAAGGGGAGCGCGTTTCTCCTAAAATGTTTAGTAAAACGTGTGAAGTTGGTGGTGGTGTATGCGGCGCTGTGGAGTTGGCAGCGGAATTTGGGGTGATAACGCTTTCTGCTCTTGCTAGAAGCGTGATTAAGGGATTTGGTAGCTTATTTTTAGGTTTGGGAACAGGTTGTAAAGCTCTTGAAACAGCATTTCAGATTGTTACAGATTTTCAAGCCTTGGATGCAGCTAAGTCTTCCGGGGAGCAGGAGTTAGCAGCTGCTCAATTGAAGCTTCATCTTATAGAAGAGGCAAAATGGATTTCCTTGTTTGCTTTAGGAGTTTTGGGTCTAGTTGCTGTTGTTCTTCCGGCTCTTGTAGCGCCTTGGATACCTCTTGTGTTGACGATTGTGTCTGTCGTAGCTGGTATTATCGGGTATTTTTATGAAAAAACGGTCGTTAGTCCTTTGGTTGAACAGGCTAATGCAAAAACTTCGCAGCCAACCGATTTGCCACCACCGCCTCCTCCGCCACCGCCACCGCCGCCTTTTTCGGGGTGGTGCTATCCATATCCTCAGGTGGCGTATAC
>CAMFJP010000055.1 GCA_945957075.1 uncultured Chlamydiae bacterium | reverse complement strand
ATGTTAGACCATTTTGCTGGCAAGAGTGCAGAGGATCACGTAAGACAAGCGGCGCAAAAAGGAATCGCTTTTACAGCGGAAACGCATGGAGCGGAAATACCGGGAACAATTTCTTCCTTTTTCGATGCTGCCAAAGACAGTGTGATTGCGGGGCTTCTTGTATGGGCAGCTACTGAGCATTGGACTGCTTTGGTTATTTTTTCTTGCGGATGGGTAATCTGGAAGGGTGGGCTGCGCGCTCTTATGGCGTGGGCGCGTCTTGAAAGGCTCCATAGGTTGATAGAAGAAGAAAGGTGGGAAATTGAGCATCACAGAGGGCAAGAGCGGATGGAGCTTGAGGCTCTCTATGCAAGGAAGGGGTTTTCAGGAAAGTTGCTTACAGAGGTTGTCGATGTGCTGATGGCAGACGAAGACCGTCTGCTCCAGGTGATGCTTGAAGAGGAACTTGGGCTTACTCTAGAGACATACGATCATCCTCTCAAACAGGCAACGGGGGCTTTTTTAGGGGCTTTTTGTACTTTGTTTTTCCTATGCATATCTAGCTGTTTTTTTGGCTGGTACGGGATAGGGATAGTGGGGGGGCTTGGACTTTCTGCTTTGTCCTGGATAGATGCGAAAATGCAAAAAAACACAAAACGCTCAACTCTAATATGGCATCTTTCCTTAGGCGCTCTTAGTGTGGGGGCTGTTTACTTTTTAAGAACGGCCTTTCTATGACAAATAGTCCCTATCTTTTTGACGAATTTTTTGCAAAAAATAGAGAAGAAAGCATTAGTCCTTTTCTTACAAGAGCGTCGCGCTCATGGGGTAAGGATCTTGCTTTAAAAAGGGCGCTGATTGCAGCCGTTTTTTTGGGAGTGAGCTTTGCTCTTTATTTTGTATATTTACCTCTTTCTCATGTGATGCTGCTTGGAACTTATTTTCTCGTGGGGACGCCTGCTTTTATTGATGCTTTAGAGGACTTAAATAATCTTGAGATCAATATTGATGTTCTAATGACATTTGCAGCACTTCTCTCTGTAGTAATAGGGAGTGGATTTGAAGGGGCTCTACTTCTTGTGCTGTTTGAGCTGTCGGCTGCTATGGAAGAGATGACCCGCCAAAAAACGCAAAGTGCTCTTGTGCATTTGCACAGGATTTCTCCAAAAACAGCGCTTGTTGTAGAGGGGCCGGATGCGGTTGTCGAAAAAGCTGTTAAAGACATCCCTGTTGGCTCTAAGATTTTAATTAAAGCCGGCGAGGTGGTTCCACTTGATGGACGTATAATTCAGGGGTATTCATTTGTAAATCTTGTGCATCTAACTGGAGAGGCACACCCTATCTCTAAACAAGTCGGCGATGAGGTTCCAGCTGGGGCCCGCAATCTTGAGGGGACCTTCACTCTTGAAGTGAACCTTTCGAGCAAAAACTCGACTTTGTCAAGACTCATTGAACTTGTGACACAAGCTTCCCTCGCCAAACCGCGTCTAGAGAGTTTCTTGGATCGTTTTGGGAAATTTTATGCGCTTGGCATTATTTCTTTAGCGGCTTTATTTGCTCTAACGCTTCCGTGGATGCTAGATATCCCCTATCTTGGGAAGGAGGGGGGAATTTATAGAGCGCTTGCCTTTTTAATTGCAGCCTCTCCCTGCGCGCTAATTATCGCAACGCCAACTGCCTATTTAAGTGCTTTAAGCTCCTGTGCTAAAAAAGGGGCTCTCTTAAAAGGAGGAGCTATTCTCGATGCCCTTGCAAGCACAAAAACCATTGCCTTTGACAAAACGGGGACGTTAACAACGGGAAAGCTTATTTGCACTGCGATCACAAAAATTCACGGATCTACAGAAAATTCTATGGTGGCTCTGTCTGTAGCTGCAGGACTAGAGCATCAAGCCCTGCACCCTGTTGCTGAAGCAATTTGTAGTTATGCAAAAAAAGAGAAAACGCCTTTTGCATCGATTACAGATTTTCGCTCTGTTGCGGGATTTGGGGTGTCTGGTATCTATGGGGGTAAGCCTGTTTCCATCGGCCGGGCCGCTTTTATCTTGCCTCAATTTAAAGGTCCCAAGGAAAAAATCTCTCTATTTTTAAAAGAAGAGCAAAAGATCACGACATTTCTTTTGCTTGATGCACACTCTTTATTCGCGTTTTCATTTACAGATGCCCTAAGGCCAGAATCAAAGGGAGTGATTGCTTCTTTAAAAGATAAATTTCGCTTGGTCATGCTGACAGGCGACCATGCTGCCAGCGCGCGCCTTATTGCTGAAGCGCTTGGGATCACAGAGGTCTATGCAGAACTCAAGCCGGAAGAAAAGTTAACCAAAGTAGAGGAGCTTTTTAAAGGCGGCGGACTTACAATGATTGGCGATGGGATTAACGACGCCCCAGCGCTTGCACGGGCAACTGTTGGCATTTCGATGGGACAAATAGGGAGCGATACTGCAGTAGACGCCTCGGACATTGTCCTTTTGCAAGATGATTTGTCCCTGCTCAGCTGGCTCATCGATAAATCGCAAAAAACAACGCGGATTATTCGAGAAAACCTGGCACTTGCTCTAGGGGTCATCCTTTTAGCTACAACGCCCGCTCTTCTTGGCGCAATTCCCCTTTGGCTTGCTGTCATCCTGCACGAGGGGGGCACTGTCCTTGTTGGCCTCAACAGCCTCCGCCTCTTGCGCTAACACCCCCACTGCCTCTTGCTTGACGGTAAAAAAGACAATAAAGTATTATGTTCCACATGAATATAAAAGACATGAACTGTCAGCTTATTTTGGATGATAGCAAGCTAAAAGGGGCTCCCTTTCTAGCTGTTTTCGTGTCGATGATTTCTATTTCTTTTATTCGCCGCTAGGCGAATCATATTATAATTTCTTTTACATTTTTTTATTTTAAAAGCCGAGATTAAACATCTCAGCCGACAGCTCTCATTATAAAAAAAAGGAATTATTTTATGACACCATCAAATTCACCACCATCCCAAGGCTTTTGGCCAACGCTTGCACCTTATATAGCACCTCCAGTTGCAGCTTCTGTTGCAATCGTTCCAGCCTATTACGATATGGTTATTACAAGATTTATGCAAAAAGGATTGCCAGTTCCCAATATGTATGCGCGGCAAGTAGTAAAAGGAGGAGTTGGCGCTATGCCAAGCGTTGGTGCTTTGGTTGGAACGCAAATGGTTTTGCAGGATCGAGTAGAAAAAGCCCTCGTAAAAACTTTTCCTCATCTTTTTGAAAAGGATTCAAACAAAGCTAAAGCATCGTTGACACTAGCAAGCTCTGCCATTGTAGGAGGGCTGTCTTCACCGTTTTTAGCAGTTTATAACGGTAAAACTATGATGCCTCCATGGAGAGTTAAAGAGTCACTGTCTAAGTTTTCTTTAAAACAAGCGGGTGCAATTACTCTTCAACAAACGGGCTTTGTAACAGGTCTTGCAGCTGCTGATCTAGTCTCAGCTCAAATGAAGCAAAAACTTGGCGATAATAAACCTGTAGAATATTTAGCTGCAGCTACTGCAGGAGGCTTTGGTAGCATTTTTGGGCATGCAGGAAACACCGCTTTGACCCGTTGGCAAAACGGAATGACGGTGAATAGTTTTAGGCAGTTAAGTTGGGGTGCTTTAAGAAAGGCGCGTGGCAATGCTGTATTTGCTGTCTTCTATAAACTCGGAAAAGAAGCTCTTAACTCAACCGCTGCATTGGAAAAATAATTTTTAAAACCGTTCGTAATCCCTATCCAATAATGTAGATTGCGATTTTTTATAAGGAAAAAAGATGAAACACGAAAAACTATCTTATCCTGTGAGAGCATGGTCTATCTGGCTGCTGAGCGCTCTGTTTATGTTCTATAAATACGCACTTGAAGTTTCTCCAAGTGTCATGACGGGAACATTAATGAAGACCTTTGATATTACTGGAATGGAACTTGGTAATTTGGCAGCTTGTTATTTTTATGCTTATCTCTTGTTGCAAATTCCTGCTGGACTGCTGCTGGATCGCTTTGGTCCTAGAAAAACTACAACTCTTGCTATTGCTTTATGTGCGATTGGCACTCTTATTTTTGCTAGCGCAGAATCTTTGCTAGTAGCAGGGATTGGACGCTTTTTAACTGGTGTAGGAGCCGCTTTCGCAGCTGTTAATTGTTTAAAGTTAATAGCCAATTGGTTTCCTTTTAGACATTTTGCTTTTATGGCAGGTCTTATGATGACCGTGGCGATGCTAGGAGCCGTAGGTGGGCAAGCCCCTTTAGCTGCTTTCATCCAAAAAATGCAGTGGCGTCATGCAATTGAGATCATCGGAATTTTAGGGCTCATCTTATCTGGCGTTTTCTGGATTGTCATACGTGACAAATCCCCAGATTATGAAAAACAAAACCCTATTATATCGACTAAGATCTCTTTGTTGAACAGCCTTAAACAGGTCTTAAAAAACCCTCAAACTTGGCTGCTTTCAGCCTATAGCGGTTTTGCTTTTGCGCCTGTGATGGTCTTTGGGGGGTTATGGGGAGTTTCTTTTCTTTCAGAGTCCTTTGGCGTGTCACAAAATATTTCAGCGCAAATGGTATCTCTGATCTTTATTGGTTTTGCTGTTGGGGCTCCTTTTTTTGGCTGGTTTTCTGATTGGCTTGGGCGCAGACGCGTTGTGATGCTGTGGGGAACGATTGTTGCTTTTCTTGCGCTATCTTTAGTTATTTATGCTCCTGGCATTTCTATATTTGCCCCTGCTTTTTTGCTATTTATTTTTGGATTTTCAATCAGCAGCTTTCTCCTTTGTTTTACAATGATACGTGAAATTAACTTACCAATCCTTGCTGCCACAGCTATCGGATTTATGAATGCCTTTGATGCTCTATTAGGAGCTTTTTCTGATCCATTAACAGGTTATCTCCTTGATTCCGTTTGGGATGGAAAGCTAATTGAAGGGGTGCGGATATTTTCAGTTGGGTCCTATAAAATGGCCTTTTTGATTCTCCCTACTTATCTAATTCTTTCGCTTTATATGGTTTTAAAAATCAAAGAAACACACTGCAAATCGTTAGATCCTACTTCAGTGTCTTAGAGGTTAATATGTTATTAAATAAAAAGGTGTCAAGGTGAGAAAAGTTTTTTGGGAAAACCCCTATCAACAAAGTCTAAAAACTAAAGTGATATCAGTAGAGTGTAATGAACTGTTATTTGAAGGAAAAATTGCTTATTCCTTCTCTGGAGGACAAGAGAGCGATAAAGCATACATTAATGAACTTCCCGTACTAGGCTCTAGGATCGAAGGAACCTTGATTTATTATACCCTACCAGAGGGTCATGGCCTTTACGTTGGAGATGAGGTCACAATGACTATCGATTTAGCTACAAAACAACAAGGTTGATGGTTTCTAGGTCTTAGGACCTGGTGTTGAATAAAATACGGGGGCCCTGTAAACAATTGAAAAATAGGAACTTTCACCTGGGCCTACGGACCTAAAAAAAACCGAAGTTATGAAAATTAAAAAAGAAGAGATCAAAAAGGCGGTGGCGGAGGAAAGCGCACGGCTAGAGGTGTTTTACGCGTGGCTAGAAGCGCATATGCCTCCGAGTTTCTTTCAGGAGGTGCCTCCAGAGCATCTTCTACTCATTGCGCATACGTTAATGCATCTGGACGTACAAGATTTTTTCTCTCACATTCATCTAAAAGATGGCGCGTTTGCTTTGTGTTTGGATGGGGCAAGTGCGGATCTAAACGTCCTTGGACATTACAGAATGCGGGGCATTAAAACCTATAGGGCGTTTGTATCGAATGCCCCTCCCCCTTTTCCACATAGCACACTCCCCTTGCGCATTGTCTCTTTGCATTTCACATCATTTTACGACGCTTTAGAAAACACGCCTGAACATACGCAATATGAAGAGGCCTTCACACAGCTAAAGCAAAAGCACCCAGAACTTTCTAGAGAAGACTTTCTCTCTCTTATTTCTTCGATCAATGCACGATTTTTAAGGGGTCTTACAAAAGAGCGTCTCGTTTTGGCTCTGGATATGTTTTGTAGAGCGAAAACGCGCGATAGCTGTCAATATGAGCTGCGCTATATTAGGGATTGGAAAGAGAAAATCGATGCGCCCTCTTTGCAAATTGTTTTTGCATGGAAAAATGTGCCCAAACACGATTTTCTCTATAAAATGGCGAAAATGATTCATCGACATAAACTCTGCATCAAACGTGTGAGCTGCACGTACACGGCAGAGGGGATCTTGATTATGTCGATTGGATTACATGGCGCACATGGCAAAGCTGCCTGGGAAGAGGCGGACATTGCAGATTTTTTGCGGGAATTTGTTCAGCTAAGGTCCTTTTACGGCATGGACGCTGTAGATAAAATCTTTGTTGATTCAGGTCTTGTCTCTGGAAATATGGGATCTTTGATCAAGACAATGATTTCCTTTACCCATCAAATGCTTGTTCATAAAGATCCTCATATGTATGCGCTCTTGCACATAGAAGAGGGACTTTGTAGACACCCAGAGCTGACGGTTTTATTAACCAAGGCCTTTGCCTATAAATTCGACCCGGAACAGCACGATCTTGAAGCTTACAAAAAAAGCCAAGAGGAGGCGCTAAAATTAATAGGGCAGCTGGACACAGGGCAAGAATCTAACGATACGCGAAGAAAAAATATTCTAAAGCAGGCTGTCTGTTTTATCGAGCATACGCTGAAAACAAACTTTTATAGAAATAATAAAATGGCTCTCTGCTTTCGTCTGGATCCAGCTTACCTAGATCATATGCCGTACGATCGCAAAGAAAAATTTCCGCAGCTGCCTTTTGCGATTTTTTTTATGAAAGGGATGTACTTTATTGGATTTCACATTCGATTCAAAGATCTCTCTAGGGGCGGTCTGCGGACGGTATTTCCAGAAAAATTAGAACAGATGCGCGTGGAAAGAAACCATGTATTTTCAGAATGCTACAACTTGGCATACACACAACAGAAAAAAAACAAAGACATTCCAGAGGGAGGAGCCAAAGGGATTATCCTGCTCGACCCTTATGAAAGGATGCACTCTGAGGATGCTATTTACGAGCAAGAGATGATCGATGCTGGCCTTGATCCTCTAGAAATTGAGAAAAGAAAGGTGTCGTTTCTTCAAAATCAAAAGATAGCCTACCTATACCAAGCGCAAAAGGCCTATATCGAAAGTTTCATGACGCTCATTAATTGCACAGAAGATGGAACGCTAAAAGCAAAACATGTAATCGATTATTGGAAAAAACCAGAGTACATCTATCTTGGTCCCGATGAAAATATGCATAGCAGCATGATTATATGGATCTCTCAGTACAGTGAGCGCACAGGCTATACACCGGGAAGCTGTTTTATCTCCAGTAAACCAGGTTCTGGAATTAACCATAAAGAATACGGAGTCACATCCCTTGGGGTTAACGTATGCATGGAAGAGGTTCTTTATTTTCTAGGGATTGACCCTAAAAAAAAGCGCTTTACCGTTAAAATGTCTGGGGGGCCAGATGGCGATGTCGCTGGCAATCAGATCCTCAATCTTCGCAAGCATTATCCACATACAGCGCAGCTTGTAGCACTAACTGATGTCTCGGGGACGATCTTTGATCCAGAGGGGCTCGATCTTGAAGAGATGGAGTCTTTGTTTTACGCAGGCCGTGCAATCCGCACTTATCCACCCGAAAAACTATCTAACGGCGGGTTTCTACTCGACCTTAAAACTAAAAAAGAAGAAGCGATTTACTCTCAACAAACGCTCCTTTGGAAAAAAGAAAATGGGGCTTTACGCAAAGAATGGCTATCTGGCAGCGAAATGAACCACCTATTTCGCCATAATCTCCACAAGACCTACGCAGATATCTTTATCCCTGCAGGGGGCAGACCTAAAACATTAAACGATAACAACTGGGAAGATTTTCTAGATACAGCGGGAAGACCCTCTGCTAAAGCGATTGTAGAAGGCGCGAATTTGTATCTCACACCTTATGCACGCAGGTCTCTTGAAAAATTGGGAGTTCTTATTATTAAAGACAGCTCTGCCAATAAGGGAGGAGTGATCTGCTCCTCTAATGAGGTGTTATCGAAACTTGTACTTTCGGATGCAGAGTTTTTAGAAAAAAAAGCGCTTATTGTCGATGAGATTTTAGAAATCATTAAAAAAAGAGCGAGGGCCGAAGCGCAGCTACTTTTGCGTGCCCATCAAGAGACAGGAGACTTTCTAACCGATCTTTCAGAAAAAATATCGGAACAAATCAATGGGTATATGTACGCCATTTTATCCCATCTTGAAACGCACCCTTTAACATTAAATAAGCAAGATCCCTATATCCGCTGCCTTTTTAGCTACTGCCCTCCGCTGCTTAGCCACTTGTATCCAGACCGCATCTTAGAAAAAATTCCAGATGTGCATAAAAAGGCGATGATTGCCTGTCACATTGCCTCACGCCTTGTCTATCAAAGGGGCCTGCAGTGGCACCCGTCCATCATCGAAGTCCTTCCCCTTCTCATCCAAGACGAAAAAATCATATCCGACTAAATCACGTTACGCAAATAGAAAGAAAAGAGAACAGAAGGCTTGTAGCTGGCTTATAGAGACATGTCGGGGACAATGCCAAAGGACTTGTCCCCGACATGTCT
>CAMFJP010000054.1 GCA_945957075.1 uncultured Chlamydiae bacterium | reverse complement strand
TTGACTGCGTAAAGAACGCCAGGCCTCCTCCCCTCTACATACGGCCTCTATAAACAGCTGACAAGCTCTCATCACTTTTTCGAAGTCTTCTTTTGGCATGCGGTGTTTGTTTTTTTCTAAATTATATAGATAACGTAAAATAGCATAGGGATCTTCCCATGTACCAAAAGTTGATGTGTACTTATCCCATAATTCATGAGTCATCATAGGGGCTATACCCTCTGCTAAAGAAGAAAAAAAACTGATCTCCCCATTTACAATCTCGCCTAGTTTCTCTATTCCACCAGGTAATTTAGAAGCGAACGTAACGGCTTTTGCTTTTTTTATAAATAATGCTAAATTCACACGCCTATCGCCCACGGTAGGTTGAGATATGTAATGTATAAGATGCTTTCTATGCTCCGTTGAAACCCTCTCATCCAAAAGCACAATAAGAACATCTTGAATAAGCTGTCTTAATTCTTTATGTTCTTTGATTTTTCGATCTGAGCAGAGCACAGCAAGTTGCTCTAGGTCTGCAGGCGCTCCATATACTCCCAATTTCTCAACTAAAATCAAAAACATGCGCATGTGTTTTGGTTTTTGCAGTATTCTGTCTATCTTTTCTTTATCGCCACTTAAAAAGAAATCAGAAATCTTTTCGATTATGTGATAAATCCTTTCATGTCTATCTTGGCATTCATCTATAGAACTTTCCAATTCAATAGCAATATCACATACAACCTGTGCGTGTTCCATATCTAACGCGTCAATTCGAGAATTTTCTACGCCAGTTGCAATATATTTTATAAGAGCTTTGGGGTCATGAGACTGCACATATTGGTACAGTCTCTCTTTTTGATGCAAAGACAAGTAAATATTTTTACTCAAAAGCAGATGTGAAAATCCATTTAATAAAACATTAAAAACCACATCTTTATGGCGCGAAGGTATACCACCCCAAGCACGAAGTAACGTTGTCGGAGCTATTTGACAGACAGAGCGAATAAATGATTCTGCTTCTTCCTCTGCCATCTTATAAATTATAGCATTAAGTGCATCAGGAATAACCCTAACACACTCAAGCATAAGTTCTTTAGATATAGGACAAAACAAATACAAATTGTTTATACATTTCGATGAGTGGAAGATTAATTCAGGAGATTTATTAAGCAAAAGACAAAACAGCCCCTCTTTTAATCGCGTAACGTCAGAACCAGACTCTGTAATCAAACGTGTCACATCTTCTATAGAGCATCCAGAACAGTGAATAAGCAGACTCAACGTTTTATGCACAGTTGCGTTATCATAAGTAGAACAAAAAAGAGAAAGCATCTCTGCAAAAGGGGAAAACTGGTCTTGCTGAAATTTAGACAACAATAAATTTAATAATATAACGCTATCTATTTCCGTAGAGTAAGAATCACTGGTTGCTTGTGTTTTTATATTTTGATGATGCGCCCACAATAAAACAAAGTCGATATTTTGAAGTAAAAAATCTGGGTTTTTCGTTAATAATATCATGCATAGGCGATGCCTGTTCTCTGGAGATAAATAACTTTCCAATTCTTGATTCAAAATAGACTCTGGATCGACATCGAAATAAAATACAATCACTTTGTTTATAATATCAAAAGAATTATACGACGAACCGAATAAAACAGAAATAATTTTTTTTAAAGACAATTCTCTTCTAACAATCGCCGCTTCAACTAACTCTAATGCCTTTTCTATCCCATAAGCTGCAACAAAAGCATCGAAATGCTTCGTGGTTTTAAATATCTCCATGGGATTTTCGACAAAAAACGACACATCGCGATCCTCAGTCTGTATAAACTGCTCTGGTACAGCTGGGCGAAAATTTGTTAAATAAAAAACCATAACAATACCTATATTAAAAACATTATTATATCATGAATAAAACAATGTTTGCAATATAAAAAACTGTTTTTGTTTTATAAATCGTTTAAATCTAAGTAGATGCAAATATAGCGAATATAGCTGGTTTTTTATGTATTTCTGGAATGTTTTGCTTTTTCCATACACAGATAGGCTGCGTGCGCACGATTTGTGTAGGCAGGGTTAAATCACAGGCAAGGCAAACAAGAGTATTATGATTTAAGGTCTCTAAAAGAGTTTCGAATAGTTTGATATTTCGATAAGGTGTTTCGATAAAAATGTGGGTTCCTCCCCTTTTTTGAAAATCAAGGAGCTGTTTACTCAAAAGAGGCTTTTCCCTTTGTAAATAACCATGAAACGAAAAATTTTGAGCAGGTAATCCTGAGAGCATTAAAATCAAGGTCAACGAAGAGGGTCCACAAATAGCATGGATAACAACCCCAGCCGCTTGGGCGCGCTGCACAAGCACGCTTCCAGGGTCTGCTAGACAAGGCAGTCCACAATCGGAAATAAGACCCCACTTTTGCCCCTGCCGAAGAGGCTCTAAAATAGCGTCATAGTCTTGCGTATGTTCATTTAATAATAGGATAGGTAGATCCAGGGCACATGCGCGCAAAAAACGCCTCGCTCCCTTTTCACTTTCTGCGATCAAGCCCTGTAGACCACTTATGTCCTCTTGGGAGAAAAGTCCTCGTGGATTTTGGCTAGGATCTAGTACGTTAGGCAACAAGACGAGCATAAAGAAGACTCCATAATGTTTTGGCTGCAAAGTATCCTGTTTTAGCAACTGATTCATAATGAAACAGCACATGCATTTTTTGTTGAAAATAATATGGGGAGTGAGAGTTTGCCTTTTCTGTATATTTTTTTAAAGAAGAGGGCTGAATTTTCGGAAACAACTTCTGTATATGATCATATGGTGTCCTGGATGCTAAAAGGATCGCAAGCTCTAAGTGGTACCTAAGCAGGCCACACATGGCAAGGAAACTATGCATATCATCTAAAGCATGATAACCTGTTGCCTGCCAAATGATTGCCTCGGCAATCTTCCACTCTCTTTCCTCCGTCCCATATGGACATAAAAGATCAATATCTGCAAGAGCAATGCTTTCTCTAGAGCCTAGATAGCAAGCGAGTTTATCTATTTCATTTTCTAATGCAGAAATACAAGGTCCCACTTTTTTTAATAGATAGTCTACCTCTCTAAAGGATATGTTTTTCTTTTTTTTCTCTGCGTACTCTATAGCATATTTTTTCAAACGCTCTTCATGTTCCCAGATTTTTTCTGCTGTAAGATCTAAAAATAGTAGATGTTGCTTAAGCTTTAGATAGAGCTCTTGTAAAATAGCTGACGATTTATCCCCTCCTAGAAAAAGGAAACTGCCGGGTTCCATGCAAGAAAAGGCCTTTTCAAGGTTAGGCGCACGCTTTTTACATAAAGACTCTACCTCTTCAAGAAAAAAAATCCTCTGTTTTTCCCATAAAGACCCAGAGCTGACTTCCTTAAGCAAGTGCTCTACATCTGTGCACACAACTTTTTTGCAAGAGGCTGGAAGATGCTCTCTTAGTTTAGTGAACAGACGCGCACGCTCATCTTTTGTGCCACCTAAAATCAAATATAGGGGAGCTATGTGTTTGCATCCTTGAAAAAAAGAATCTACTGTATGATACTTCACTGGAAACACCTCTCACAAAAGCATATGATGAAATTTCTATTCCCGCTACTTGTTTTTCTAGGTCTTCTTGGACGGGCTGATCGCCTTTTTTTTAAAAAAAATAATAGCTTTTCTAGTCGATTTCTTTTTTCTTCTCTAAGCCACTCTCCCCTATTTGAAATCCCTTCGCCTACAGAAGAAGAGTTATCTGTTTTAGATATGGCACTAAAGGAGCGTTTTTATTATCTCGGCAAAGGAGCGCACTGTTATGCCTTTGCATCGGAAAATGGTGAGTACGTCATTAAATTTCACCGCTTTGCATCACACATGCGTGTCCTTCCTTGGCTAAATCATCCTCTATCCTATTGGCTTAAAGAAAAAAGGCGCCACATTAAACAGCATAATGAAGAAAAATTAACATACAACCTACTAAGCTATAAAAACAGTTACAAAGACCTTAGAGAAGAGACAGGGGCTTTATTTCTTCATATTAACAAGACACGCCACCTTGCACGTACAGCCCGCATTGTGGATGCGATGGGATTTATGCATAACATCCCCCTGGACACAGTCACTTTTATTCTACAGCGCAAAGCTAAGATGATCTACCCGTCTCTTGCTGAATGTATGAAGTATGGAAATATAGAAGGAGCTCAGCGGATTATACGTCAGCTAATCGATTTGATGATAATATCATGCCAAAAGGGGTATGCGGACAATGATCCCTTATTTCACAAAAACCACGGACTTCTTAAAGACCGTGCGATACATATCGATATGGGAGACCTAACTCAAGATCAAACGCTACGAACACAAGAGGCCTACATTCCCTACATACGGAAAATCACAAGCAGCCTGCAAGACCACCTCTCCTCCCACTATCCAGACCTACTCCCCTACTACAATGAACTTACCCGTCATAATTAAGATGCATAGCTGCGCGCACCTCTTGCAATGTTTTTTTTGCAACAGATGATGCATGCAGACTTCCTTCCTTTAAGATTGCATGAAGGGCACTAAGATCCTGACTCCACAGCGCGCGGCGCTGGCGCACAGGATCTAGAAAAGCATTAAGGACCTCAATCAAGCGCTTTTTAACAACGCTATCTCCAAGACCACCTCTGGCATAATGGGCCTTGATTTCAGCTAGACTCTCGACATCGGGATCAAAAGCATCGAGATAGGTAAATACCGGATTGCCCTCAACTTGTCCAGGATCTTCTACTCTTAAATGATTGGGGTCTGTGTACATCCCCCTGACTTTTTTAGCTACAGTATCGGGATCATCAGAAAGATAAATGCAATTTCCCAAAGACTTGCCCATTTTTGCCTTGCCATCCGTTCCTGGAAGGCGTGCAACCTTAGGCACTCTGGCCTCTACAGGAACTAAAACATCGGTGTGATAGAGCTGATTAAATTTACGAACAATTTCATTGGTTTGCTCAATCATAGGAAGCTGATCTTCACCAACAGGCACAAGATCGGCTTTAAAAGCTGTAATATCGGCTGCCTGACTTACTGGATATACAATAAATCCAGCGGGAACCCCCTCTTTAAAGCCTTTTTGTTTAATCTCTTGTTTTACAGTTGGGTTGTGTTGTAATCGATTCCACGTCACAAGATTAAGATAGTAAAAAGCAAGCTCAAACAGCTCGGGAACAAGAGATTGAATAAAAATCGTCGTTTTTTTAGGATCCACACCTACTGCAATATTATCTAGTAGCACCTCTAATACATTTTGCCGAACAAGATGAGGAACATGCGCATGGTCTGTCAAAGCTTGAACATCTGCCACCATGACAAATTGAACAGCTTCCTCTTGCAAAAGAACTCTGTTTTTTAGCGAACCCACATAGTGCCCAAGATGAAGACAACCAGTCGGTCTATCCCCTGTTAAAATAACCCGTTTTTTCATAAACAATCCCGAAAAAAAGACAACATTGTATCGCGCGTGTATTCCAAATGCTCTTGAGTATGCACAGAAGAGATGCAACATGCCTCATGAGCGCAGGGGGGGATATAAATCCCTTTTTCTAATAAATAGAGAAAAAACCGCTTATAGATGTCCTCATTTGAAAAAAATGGGGTAAATAAAGACCCCCGCTTTTCAATACGCACATGCTCTTGCGGTAAAGAATGTACAACCAGGTCTGTTTTTTGAGACAACTCTTCATAAAAACCAGGGGCTTTTATGAGATCTAATGTACAGCTTCCTGCAATCATAGCAACAGGGTTGCCAGACAATGTTCCTGCTTGGTATACATCTCCAAGGGGTGCTAATCTATCCATAATTTCACTAGGCCCTCCAAATGCAGCAGCTGGAAACCCTCCCCCCATAATCTTTCCAAGACAAGTTAAATCGGGTAAAATGCCGTAAAGACCTTGAGCACCTGCAACACCAAGACGAAACCCTGTAATCACTTCATCAAAAATAAGTAGAGCTTTTGCCTTAAGAGTCTCTTCTCTTAGCATCTGTAAAAACTCAAAAGAGCTTGGAACCACACCCATGTTACACGCAACCGGCTCTAAAATGACTGCTGCAACGTCGGAATGCTCTTGTAAAAATTGGCGACAGGCACGGATATCATTAAAAGGAAGGACGTAAGTATGTTTAATCACATCCTCTAAAACACCTTTAGATGAAGCAAAATGGCGTGCTCCAGAACCCGCTTGAACAAGAAGAGCATCGGAATGGCCATGATAGTGTCCTGAAAATTTTACAATCGCTGTTTTACCTGTATAGGCTCTTGCAAGACGCAGCGCGCTCATTGTAGCCTCTGTACCCGAAGAGACAAAACGCACTTTTTCAATCGAGGGAACAAGTTCTACGATGCGATCAGCCAGAGCAAGTTCTGCTTCTGTGCTAAGACCAAATGAAGAACCCTTATGTACCTGATCGCATACAGCCTCTACAACTTTTGGATGCGCATGTCCTAAAATTAAGGCTCCCCAACTACAGCAGTAATCAATATACCCATGTCCATCTGCATCATAAAACATATCCCCTGCTGCATGCGATGCAATCAAAGGCGCAATCCCCATTTTATAAAAAGCCCTCACAGGGGAGTGGACACCTCCCGGCGCGACCTTGCACGCAGAGTCATAAATAGCATAACTTTGTGGTCTCATTTGGCGAAGATTACCCTATTTAGAATTTTTAAGAAAGAAATGAGTCTTGCACAAGTACAGGCTACTCGTGCAAACTATCTATATGCGCACATGTGTTTATATTATTGCATTTTCCTGTTTTACAACGGCTCTCTTCTCATCTAAGATTCCCTATACCGTTCAATTTGAAGGTGTAGAAAATCACGATATTTTGCGCATCATGAAAGAAAACATGCAACTTATCGCGCTAAAAAAACGCCCACCCAGTTCCTTAAGTGCACTCCGCTATAGAGCCGAATCTGATATACCCGAGCTAATCACCATTTTGCACTCCTATGGCTATTACGAAGCCAGTGTACACATTGAATTAAAAGAGATCGTAGATGACATCAAAGTGGAGGTGCTGATTAATCAAGGCCCCCTTTACTCTACAGGAGAATACAATCTAATCTTTTCCTCTCCAGAATTATATAATACACCTTGGCAAGAAACCCTTGGAATTAAATGTGGCAAACCCGCCCTTGCAGAAAAATTTATTAAAGCAGAATTACAACTACTCCAAATGCTAGCAGAACGCGGATACCCTTTAGCTGTAATTAAAGAAAGGGATTTCATTGTTGATGGCAAAACAAAAACCCTAAAAGCCAGTTTATATATAGAAACCGGCGCCTGCAGCCGATTTGGATCTACTTCCTACGAAGGCAATAGCTCCGTGCGTCCTAAGTTAATCGAACAAAAAACAACCTGGAAAAAGGGAGAAATTTACAAAAGCTCTTACACAGAAGAAACCCAACAAGCATTATTTGACACGGGGCTTTTTAGTTCCGTTCTGATTACACACGATGAAATTGCAGGGCCTGATGGCACGATTCCCATGCACATTAACGTCATTGAAAGTAAACACAAAAACGCAAGCGTTGGTGTCAGCTATCAAACATTTTATGGTCCAGGTCTTACCTTTGGATGGGAAAATAACAACATTTCCGGGATGGGTAGAACCATGCGCCTGCAAGCAGACATCACCAAAAGAAGCCATTCTGGGATCGCCAATTTAAAAATCCCCGATTTTCGAAAAAAAGGACAAGACTACATTTGGGAAGCACAGGCAGAACACGAATCCATAGTTCCCTACTCCCAAAGAGCCTACCATCTACTCAATCGTTTAGATCGAACCATTTCTAAAAAAGTTCAATTTTCTATTGGAATGGAACTGGAAAAACTGTATGTCACAAACAGCGCTGATAACGGTATTTTCTCTCTTATAGAGATCCCCCTCTATGTCCGCTGGAGCTCTGCTAACAGTCTACTTAACCCGACAAAAGGACATGTTGTAGAGTACGCTGCAACTCCAAGTATTCACATTGCACCCTTTAACCTCCCCTATCTTGTCCAACAGCTGACCTATAGCATCTACTACCCTCTCTCCCTTAAAGAATTTGTTGTTTTAGCTCAACAAGTATCCCTTGGAAGCATAGAGTCCACATCTCTTGGCGCTATCCCGTTGCCCAAACGCTTTCTTGGAGGATCCGAAGACAATTTACGCGGTTATAGATACCGCAGTGTTAGCCCCTTAAGCCCAGATGGCAAACCCCTTGGGGGCAAGTCCGCTATCTTTTACACCTGCGAACTGCGCCTACGCTTAACTCCATCATGGGGGCTTGTTCCGTTTTTCGATCTTGGTAACGTCTATCTAACCTCCCTGCCCACATTTAGGCATAAATGGTTCAAGTCTGCTGGACTTGGCATTCGCTACTTTTCATTTATAGGGCCACTTCGTCTTGATATCGCCAGAGCTTTAGATCGACGTACCAACTTTGACCCCCCAGACCCCCCTTTCCGTCTTTTAATTAGCATGGGACAAACATTCTGAATAGACATCTTGCATTACGCAAGATGTCTATTCTCAATTGCTTAAAACTAATTGTCAGCAATCGAGCGTTCTAATTGCTAAAATCATTGACAATACCCTATGCGTTTAGGTACAATGGGGTTAGTTAATGCGGAGGCTATTTATGATTATTAATCAAAAAACACTAAGTATCCCACCCAACAAAACAACCTATTGGAATAAAGTACTATCCATTCACGCCGATATACAAGAAAAAATCCATGAGCTAATTGTAGATCTAAAAAAAGGAGGAAGAATAGAAATCCACACA
>CAMFJP010000053.1 GCA_945957075.1 uncultured Chlamydiae bacterium | reverse complement strand
CCCGACATGTCTCTATAAGCCAGCTACAAGCCTTCTGATCTCTTTTCTTTTTTTTATATTCATGTTACGCGGCAGAGCCTGCGGCTGCGTAACATGAGTGAGTAAATTAAATGAATTTTTTTACCACAGAATACGCAGAGGCGCGCCTTGCGCGCAAGAAAAACAGTCTAGTTCATCTCAAAGGTTGTTATTTACGGAAATAGCTTGTAAGGCCCTCTTGGGTGGGAGTCATGCCTTTTTGGCCAGCGTGCCAGTTAGCTGGACATACTTCGCCATGATTTTCATAAAATATTAGCGCATCGAGTAGGCGTAGAGCTTCATCTACATTTCTCCCAAGGGGTAGGTCGTTAACAAGCTCATGACGGACGATACCTTCCTTGTCGATAAGACATAGTCCTCTATATGCTACGCCATCTTCTTCCTTTAACACTCTGTAGCTGCGGGCGATGTCTTTTGTAAGATCGGAAACAAGTGGGTAATCGATACCTTCGATGCCCCCTTTTTCTTTAGGGGTTGCAAGCCATGCTATATGCGCATAGCAGCTATCAACAGAACAACCAATGATTTGTGCTCCCCTTGTAGTAAATTCTTTTTGTTTTTCTTGAAACGCATGAAGTTCTGTTGGGCATACAAATGTAAAATCTAGAGGGTAAAAAAAGAAAATAACGTACTTTCCAAGGAAGGTATCAAGAGAAAAACCATCTGTAATTTGTCCATTTACAATCGCTTTTGCTGTGAAGGCAGGGGCTTTTTTTCCTATAAGTACGTCCATAATAAAACCTATAATCTTTCAATTGTGCGCATTAACATGGGTTTTTCTTGGCCAATAGTTGTTTCTTTGCCATGACCAGAAATAACTCTAACATCTTCTGGGAGAAGGAGTATTTTTTTTAATGAGTGTTTCATGGGTTGTCTTTCTCCTGTCGCAAAATCGACTTTTCCAATTGCCCCTCTAAAAAACGTATCTCCTGCTAATAAAAGCTTTTCTTTTTCTAAATAAAAACAGACGCCTCCAGGGGAATGCCCTGGCGTATGTAAAACAGAAAATGTAAGACTCCCCAAAGCGATGCTTTCTCCATCTTGTAGCAGATGATCAGCTGTAGAGCCTTGAATGGGGAAAAACAGGGGAAGACCATCACAGCCTGGATGTTGCAAATTAGGGGCGTCTTTTTCGTGAACGTATAAGGTAGCTCTTGTTTGTTCTTTAACAAGACAGACGTCTGCAATATGATCCCAATGAGAGTGAGTAAGGAAAATCTTATCTAGAGTAAGGCCAAGGGCCTTCATGCGCTGTTCTAACCAAAGAGCAGAACCCATAGGGAGGTCAATGACAACGGCTTTATGTGTTATAGGGCATCCAATAAGAACTGCATTTGTGTCTACAGGACCAAAGGCATTGACTTCGACAATCATGTGCGCATCCCTTAAAAAGAAATACAAGAAATGCGCACCGGAGAGGATTCGAACCTCTAACCGCCCGGTTCGTAGCCGGGTACTCTATCCAATTGAGCTACCAGTGCACACGCCAAACCATGATCTACTAATACGATGTTTTTTGCAAGTTTGTAGATTGAAGATAATTAGATATAGACCTATACTCGCCAACGCAAGATGTTTTAGTACAATATTTTCGAGGAAAAGGCATGAGTTATCTAAAGGAATTTCGGTCAAAAATAGCCAATAGAGATTACCCTTCTTTTTTGCGCTTATGGGAGGAGTATTGTGCCTCTGACGAGCTAGATGCAGAGGAGGCTTGTGCGATTTTGCGCTCTGTGAAAGACGCCGATTTTGCTGAGTCTTTTGGTAAACATGTCGAAAGAATTCTTCCTCTTTGGCTAATTATGGAAAAGGGACCAGGTTCCGATGCTGTGCTTTCTTGCATTGTTGATGTGCAAACAACAAATAGTGAGCAACTTGCGCAACTTGCTTACGAATATTTAAAACAAAAATACGAAAATACCCCTCATTTTAATGAGCGTATTCGTATGGTTGGTCTTAGAGGTAAAGAGAGCTTTCAAGGGGCGATCAGCCGTTTTGAGCTTCTTTTACACATGAAAAAAGGTAATTACGTTTTTCATACCGGAGGTTGGGGAGTCGGAGAAATTCTTGACTTATCTTTAATTAGAGAACAATTGACTGTTGAGTTTGATTATGCCCCAGGAAAAAAAGATATATCATTTGGTATGGCGTTCAAGATGCTTATTCCTATTCCAAGTGATCATTTCCTAGCTCTTCGTTTTGGTAATCCTGATGGGCTAGAGAAAAAAGCAAAAGACGATCCTTTAGCTGTGATGCATATGCTACTTAAAGATTTGGGACCAAAAACAGCAGCGGAGATAAAAGACGAACTATGTGAGCTTGTCATTCCAGCTAGTGAGTGGACGCGGTGGTGGCAATCTGCGCGCGCTAAAATGAAAAAAGATACGATGATTCATAGTCCAGAAGATCTTAAGGAGCCTTTTAGCATCCAGGCAAATCGTGTAACTCATGAAGAACGTCTTAGCAAGGCTCTAGAAAATAAGCCAGATGCTGCTACGCTTATCCAAATGGTCTATTCTTTTACAAGAGACTTCCCAGAAACATTAAAAAACGTAGAGTTTAGGCAGCTGCTCTGTGGACAATTATCAGACATCCTTTCGTTTAAGGAGCTAACGGAGGGGCAGGAATTGCAAATTCATTTTTTCCTTGCGGATCTTTCAGAAGATAAGGAATATCCAGCAATTGGACAGCTTTTGCAGCGTAGTCCTTCTATAGAAAGTCTGATTGAATCTATAGAAATACAGGCGTTTAAAAAAAGAGCTCTTGTAGAAGTAAAAAAAGTACTTCCCCAGTGGAAAGAGCTATTTGCAAAATTGTTTATTTCATCAGAGTATAGTCTTCTGAGAGAATATATTTTGCAGGAACTTTTGCCAGCTGATGAGGCTCTTTTTAAAGCGACCTTAGAAAAACTTATTACAGATCCTGCAAAGTATGCCACTGCTTTCCTTTGGTATTTTCAAAAGCTGATTGCTTCCTCAAGTTTACCGTTTTCGGATCATGCAGGTAGAGCTTTGTTTTTTGAATCTCTTTTGATTTTATTAAGTGCTTTGGAATCCGACGTCTCAAATAGGGATGGGGTTAAAAAGATTCATAGTATTTTGTCTCAGGGACGGTATGCAATCGTGCGCGATATTTTTCAACATACGACAATCAAAGAAGTGGAAGAATTTTTGCTTTTAGCTAGTAAGTGTCATTCTCTTAGTAGCCATGACATCAAAATATTACATTCGCTTGCGGAAGTGGCCCATCCATCCCTTAGTAAAGGGAAAAAAAAGCATGTAGCGGAGGATACTGAGGAGGGTGTTATTTGGACGACTCAAGAGGGTTTATATAAGCTGCAAGAGCGCATTCAGCGAATAGCTACCGTAGAAACTGTGGAGAATGCAAAAGATATAGAGGTTGCAAGAGCCCATGGAGATCTTAGAGAAAATGCCGAATTTAAAGCCGCTCTAGAAAGAAGGGACCGTTTGCAGGCAGAGTTGAAATTTCTTTCGGATCAATTAAACCAAACCCGTATTATCCACAAAGAGGACATTTCTACAGGTTCTGTGCAAGTTGGATCTGCTGTAGAATGTAAAAATAGCAAAAACGAGAGCGTATGTTACAAGCTCTTAGGCCCATGGGATGCGGACCCAGACAATCATATCCTCTCTTTTCAGTCCAAGCTGGCACAGGCGATGAAGGGATTAAAAGTGGGAGAATCTTTTCAATTTCAAGGAGAGTCTTTTACGATTATAGGCATTCATTCTGCTCTTTAATATGCCTCTTTTGAAATTTTCTTTGTTTGAAAAAATAAAGATTTTTGAGGAGATTTAAAACCAAATTTTGAAGTAATATGGGGACATATTGCCGAGAAATTTGGTTTTAAATGTGCCAAAAAGCGCGGTTTTTTCAAAAAAACGTAATGGGATATTTTTATGCAACTTGTGATTGCAACGCATAATGTGCATAAGTTACGAGAGTATAAGTCTCTGTTGAGACAGCTTGTCTCTGGGTGTGATTTACTTTCTCTTAGGGACTTTCCATCTTATCATTTACCCCCTGAAGAGGGGGATTCTTTTGAAACAAATGCGATTCATAAGGCTGTCCATGCGGCACAAGTTTTAGATAGGCTTGTGCTTGCGGATGATTCGGGATTAGTTATTCCAGCTTTGCAGGGGGCTCCTGGAGTTTTTTCTTCTCGATATGCAGGAAAGAGTGCTTCCGATAAGGATAACAGACAGAAATTACTTAGCGATATGCGTGAGTTAACAGATGTCCAAAGGGATGGATATTTTGAGTGTTGGATTGCGCTTGCAAGTCCAAAAGGACTTCAAAAAGTTGTTTCTGGAATGTGTCAGGGCTCTATTGCCTTTCAAGAAAAAGGGGGGCAGGGCTTTGGTTACGACCCCATTTTTATTAAGCATGAATATGGTAAGACATTTGCTGAAATGGACGAGGAGACAAAAAATCGTGTATCTCATCGAAGAAAAGCTTTAGATAAAATGATTCCTTTTTTACAAAATCTTGTTGCCGAATCACTAGAAGCTCACATGTAGCACCGTGTTTAGTATTACGCAGCCGCTGTGACGCTCCCACCCTTACATGTTTAGGAATATCAGTTTTTTAGGTTTATAGAGTCTCTTCCTGATCCCAGTTGCTTGTTTCGATATAGGAGCGGACCTCTGCAAGAGAAGAGGCTCTATTGATGGATTCTCTTAGTTGTCTGGCTCCATGAATACCGCGCAAAAACCAGCACCCTACTCTGCGCATGTCCAAAACAGCTTTGTGCTCAGGGCGATAGGCAGCTGTATAATCCATGTGTTCTAAAAGGGCCTCTTTCAGCATACTCTGTGGGCGCTCTTTGGCAGGAAGACCTTGTAACATCAGACGCACATCTTCAATAAGCCAAGGAGATCCCATGAGGCCTCTTGCGAGTAGAACGGCATCGCACCCTGTTTTTTCTAAAATAGAGCTTGCCGAGTCTTTGCAAAAGATGTCTCCATTGCCAATGAGGGGCATGTTTTCTGCTACCTCTTTGCAAGCGCGAATGTAGTCCCAGTTTGCAGGTCCTTGGTACCCTTGAGCTCTTGTTCTTCCATGTACGCAGACGGCGCTAGCCCCTGCTGATTTAGCGATTTTTACAACTTCTGGGGCGTTGATACTATTTTGATCCCAGCCAACCCGAATTTTCACTGTTACAGGAATTTTTACGGTGCGTACCATTTCGGAGATAATGTCTCCTATTTTTTCAGGTGTTTTTAACATCCCAGAGCCGCTGCCATCTTTTGTGACTTTATCGACAGGGCAGCCGCAATTAAGATCTAAAACGTCAAAGCCAAGATCTTCTATGATTTTTGCAGATGCGCTGGCAATCGAGGGGTTGCTTCCACACAGTTGGGCTCCAATGGGCCTCATAGCTTCTGTGTAATCTAGCATCCCATAGGTTTGTATGTCTTTGCGAATTAATGCCTCCATTTTTACCATTTCGCAGTACATAAGCCCAGGTTTGTATTTAGCAAGCATTAAGCGAAAAGGGAGATCTGAACATCCGGCTAAAGGAGCGCAGATAATAGGAGAAGATAGAGGTAAGGGGCCGAGAAAAAGAGAGCGCATAAATTATGCAAAGACTTTATATATAATTGTAAGTAAAAAATATTCTAAAACTTGTAGTCCAAGAAAGGCTAAGATAGGACTTAAATCTAAGACTCCCCCGATAGGGGGAATTAGCCTGCGAAATATATTGAGGTAGGGGTCCGTATAGTGGGATAAAAACCGCATAAATGGGTGTCTTGCAAATGCGGGAAACCAAGAGCCAACAAGGCGCACGATTAGAATGAGCGTATAGCTTGTAAAAAGGAGGCGGACTACATATCCTAACATAGCCAATTAATTTACGTTGTTGTACGATTTTTGTCACGGGGGCACAAGTAGCATATGCATGCAATAGGTGTGTACGTTGAAGGAAACAGGGAACAAAGAGCCCTTCTTTGTAAAAGAAAGGGGTCTATTCATATCGAGTGGGTGACAGAAGAGAAAACACCTCCTTTATCCCCGAAAAACACGATAACCGTCTCGGGTCTTGAAGCGAAGGATACACTGGTTAGAGAGGTTCAGATTCCCTTAAAGCGGAGAAAGGAAATTCTTTCTGTTCTCCCTTTTCAAATAGAACCTTTAATACCCTATCCTCTTCATGAAGCGATTGTTCTTCCCAAGATGATCGAAAAAGATAGATCTACTCTTCTTGTAGTCGCCACCCATCACACAGCTTTAACCAAGCATCTTGAGATGCTACATACACAGCAAATAGATGCCACTCATGTTTCCTGTACCCCTCAGGCTCTTGTAAGAGCAGTTTCCTATTTTTTTCCTGATCTCACCTCTTTTTCAGTTCTGCATTTTTCTCAAGAAAACAGCTGTTTTGTTGTTGCAGAAAATAAATCCTTAAGGTTAACGCACGCGCTTGCAAAAGATTGGTATCTAGAGTCTTCTTCTGTTGATGTAATGATAGAAAGATTGCAAGCCTTTGCAAAAAACAAATTACCTTCTTTAGAACACCCCCTTGTGCTTACAGGTGACGTTCCAGAAGACATTCCTTCTACTTTGAGGATTCCCAAACAGTACTCCTCTTTTGCAATTCCAATAGGGTATGCTTTGGATGCCTTGATTTATAAGGATGCTGTGCAATTTAGACAGGGTAAATTTTTATCAAAAAAAACGGTCAATAAGCAGGGTATATATGCCGTTTCAGCTTTTGCCCTTTCTTGTGTTTTAGCGGCTGTATGTGCTGGCTTTTCACTCTCTTCTCTTGATAAACGCAAAGAGGTTATAGAAAGTGCTTTGAGAAACAGAGGCTTTAACTCATTGCCAGAATGGAAACTGCATATTAATTCTCAGCATCCATATTCACCTTTTGCCAAAGAAGTTCCTAAAGTGGCAGATGTTCTTACGTGGCTTTCTACGCATCCTTGTTTGAATAAGATGTCGGATAGTGGGGAGGGTATAGAAATAGCTTCTGTGCATTATAGATTAGAAGATTACCCTCAGCTAAGTAGACCACACCAAGATTACCTAGTGCATGTAGATATTGAATTCACATCCCCATCTGCTCAGCTCGCCCGTGCTTTTCATGATAGTTTGCTTTCAGAAAAAGATGTGATTGATCGAACAAAAGAAATTGGATGGCATGTTGAAGGCTCTTTTTATCGAACCTCCTTTTTTTTAACCCCTAAATTTTTATGAAACTGTATTATCTTTATCACCCTTTAGCCTATATAGCGATAGCTATTGCTTGCTGTATTCCCTTTTTTTGTCTTTATTTACACGTGCAGGAAAAATTAGATGTAGTGGAAAACCTTGAAAAGGAAATGCGCATTTTGTCTTCTAGAGAGGTTTATGCAGGGCGTATTAATGAGCAAGGGGAGATTCTATCTAAACAGCTCAATAGGGCAGATCATTTTTATCTCGATAAAAACATCGAAACGCTTTCTTTTCTTGGACAAAAACTAGGCTCTTTGAGGTCTTTTTCTTCGGAAATTCTTGATAATCGGTTGCTTTTTGCGGAAGAAAAAATCACAAAAGATGATTACTTGATTGAGGTTGAGGAAAAGCAGCAGCATCCAGTAGCTCTTAATATGGAGGACTTAAAACGTCTTTTATCTTCAATAGAGGGGGTAACGATTGGTGGATTTACCCCTAAAAATGGACGGCCTCAATTGATTGTGCGTGATTTTTATTTGAAAAAAGTCCCTGCTTCGTCTGAAGAAGATCTTTTCATTATTGATATGAAACTTATAAAAAGGGAAAAGTACGCTTCATGAAAAAATATTCCTTCTTTCTTGTCTTTTTAGCTGCTTGTAGTATGCATAAAGAACATAGCGACCCCTTGGCCAGTATTCATATTGTAGACAGAAATGGGTTTACAGAAACATTAAGTGGCGTAGAGCGTCTTGCGGCATATGAAAAGGTCAACTTTTTAGAACCTCAGCCTTATCAAAAAGTGCAGCGTACTTTTCATAGAAATGCTGAAAACAAAAATATTTCCCTGATTACATCCTATCACCCCAATGGGCATATATGGCAGTATTTGGAGACTTTAGATGGTAGAGCTCATGGCCTTTATAGAGAGTGGCATCCAAATGGCATTCTTAAGTTAGAAGCGCATCTTTTGGAGGGAGCTGGAGATTTACATCCTCTTGCACATGCAAGCTGGGTGTTTGATGGAACCTGCCTTGTTTTTGATGAAGAAGAAAATAAAATAGCTGAATTTTTTTATACAAAAGGAGCTCTTTCAGGCACAAGTCGATATTACCATCCAAATGGCAAGGTCTGGAAAGAGCTTCCTTATAAAAATCACGCTTTAGACGGTTTTTTGTGTGTTTACGATGAGTCTGGTTTTACTATAGAGCACATCCCCTATCAAAAAGATATAAGACATGGAAGAGCTTACGGTCTTTGGACAGAGGGCAAGCCGCAATACGAAGAAGAGTATGTAGAGGGTTTATTAATGCGCGGGGAGTATTTTGATGCGCAGGGTAAACTTATTGCTCAAATTGAGGGCGGAATGGGCACAAAAGCCGTTTTTAAAGAAGGAACAGCTATTCAGATTGTAGAGTATCAACAGGGCGTCGAAGAAGGCAGGGTGAAGATACTTGATAAAGAGGGAAATGTAAAATCCTTTTACACCATAAAAAATGGGGTGAAAAATGGGGAGGAGTGGGAATACTACGCAGGCTCTCAAGTTCCCAAACTCCTTGTGATATGGCAAGATGATAAGATCCAGGGGACTTGTAAAACTTGGTATCCACAGGGC